>CAYIYY010000006.1:0-22819 GCA_964367605.1 uncultured Candidatus Izemoplasmatales bacterium
GTATTGAGCAAAGAAGAAGGCGGACGTCATACTCCATTCTTCTCTAACTACCGTCCACAATTCTACTTCAGAACAACGGACGTAACAGGCGTTATCGATTTACCAAAAGGAATCGAAATGGTTATGCCTGGTGACAACACAGAGATGATTGTTGAATTAATTCACCCAATCGCTTTGGAACAAGGAACGAAGTTCTCTATCCGTGAAGGTGGACATACTGTCGGTGCTGGTTCAGTTGTTACAATCATTAAATAATTAAAAGATTTTACTTGGGATGCGCAAGCATCCCTTTTCTTTTTAATTAATGATGACATCTAGTAGAAATGTTTTAACAAATACGATAGAATAGAATAGAATAAAAGACTTAATTATACTCGAGGAGTCATATGAATAAAAAGTTATTTAAGACTTATTTTATTCCAACGATTTTAATTGTTTTGGGCGGACTATTATTAGTCGCCATAGCGTGGCTGTCTTATTTAGGAATTTATTTATTCGTTGAGGAAGTTATCTATCATGGTGATTATGCTTCAGTCTCGGCAGGCACAATAAGAAATTTATCAACGGTAGGACTCTGTATCATTACATTCTTTGTGATGATATCGAAAGCCAAAGAAGTTCTCAAAGCTATATTTTTAGTGGGAGCTTTCAGCACGGTTGTCATCTCCGTGATGTTAAAATTTTACGTTAATCCCTGGATTGCTGTCATGATTATCGGAATCATCGCAATTCTATTAGTCATCATGATTTTTTATTTTAAAAAGCCCTGGTTTTATTATATTGTCATCATCTATTCAATAACATTAGGCCTTTTATACGCATGGCCACAAGGATAACATTGAAAAAGGAGATATAGTCTTTTTTAAAGATTATAGGAAAATATGATTGATTCACATGTGCATTTAAATGCGACACAATTTGATACAATCGTTGATGAAACGATTAAGAAGTCGATGGCAGTTGGAGTGAATGCCTTTATTTGTATTGGGTATGACGCTGTAACTAATATGAAAGCTATATCGATTGCTGAGACGTATGAGAATGTCTATTGTACCATTGGCTTTCATCCAGAAGTCGCGAAGATGGTGACTGACGCTGATCTTGTATCGCTTGAAGCGATGTTAAAACATCCAAAAGTGGTTGGTATCGGTGAATGTGGCTTGGATTATTACTGGGATAAATCAGCGATTGAAGAACAAAAATTTGTCTTTAAGTCGCAAATTGAGCTTGCTAATAAACTCAATTTACCACTGATTATTCATATGCGTGACTCCGCCTTTGATACCCTTGATATGATTAAAACTTATAAGGCGAAATCTACATCTGGCATCATGCATTGCTATTCTGGATCAGCGCAAATGGTTGATGATTTTATCAAAGAAAACCTCTATATTTCCCTTGCTGGTCCTGTGACTTTTAAAAACGCAGTGACGCCAAAGGAAGTCGCAAAAGTCATTCCCATCGAACGTTTACTCATTGAAACGGACGCCCCCTATTTAGCGCCAATGCCATACCGGGGTAAACAAAATACACCAGAATATCTTCCTTATACGCTGGCTGAAATCGCGAAAATAAGAGAAATTGATTTAGATTTACTTGATCAAATTACCGAAGCCAATACGATTCGGTTATTTCAATTAAATCGGAATAAATAAGGTTTTTATATATTAGAAAATATATCGACATATGGGGGAATAAACCCCCCGTTTTACTTGTAAAAAAACGATAAATGTATTACAATGTTTATGTTATTTAGAGGAGTTGAAATAGATGGGATTAACAGCTGGTATTGTTGGTTTACCCAATGTCGGAAAATCAACATTATTTAATGCGATAACCAAATCAAATGCCTTCGCTGCGAACTACCCGTTCGCAACCATCGAACCCAATGTTGGGGTCGTAGAAGTTCCTGATGAGCGAATGGAAAAATTAGTTAAAATGTATAACCCGAAGAAAACAATCTACACCACTTTTGAGTTTACAGACGTGGCGGGATTGGTGAAGGGTGCATCAAAAGGTGAAGGGTTAGGAAATCAATTTTTATCACATATTCGTAATTGTGATGCGATTTGTCAAGTTGTTCGTTGTTTTGATGACGATAACGTGGTTCACGTTGAAGGTAACGTCAATCCATTACGGGATATTGAAACAATTAGAATCGAACTGATTTTCGCTGATCTAGACACCATAGAAAAACGAATTCCTAAGATTGAAAAACGAGCACAAATGAAAACGGACAAAGAAGCCGTTGTCGAGTATGAAGCACTTCAAAAAATGAAAGTTGCTCTACTTGAATCAAAACCAATCAGAACATTGAAACTATTATCGGATGAAGAAAAAGTCATTAAAAATTTCAATTTTTTAACGGCTAAACCGATGCTTTATGTCTGTAATGTCAGTGACAATGAATTAACGGATTATCAAGGCAATGAATACGTCAAATCCGTTCAGAAATTAGCTACAGAAGAAAATGCTAAAGTCTCTGTTATTAGTGCTAAAATTGAAAGTGAATTGTCAGAATTGCCTGATGAAGAAAAAGCATTATTTCTAGAAGAACTAGGTGTTAAAGAATCAGGATTGCTAGATTTAATTCGTAAAAGTTATGAACTATTAGGACTTAAAACATTTTTTACCGCTGGTGACAAAGAAGTCAGAGCTTGGACGTACCGAAATGGAATGAAGGCACCCGAATGTGCCGGCATTATTCACTCTGATTTTGAAAAAGGCTTTATTCGTGCAGAAATTATTGCTTACGAAGATTTAATGATGGCTGGTAGTGAAACTAAGGCCAAAGAAATGGGTAAATTCCGTCTTGAGGGAAAAGAATATCTAATTCAAGATGGTGATGTGGTTCACTTCCGATTCAATCTATAAAAAAGAGGCGATATGAATGCACCAACATAACAATCCTTCATCTAATGAATTAAAATTATACGAAATATTATCGTCACGAAAACAAACCGTATCTTTAGCTGAATCCTGTACAGGTGGTATGGTATCTTCTAAAATTATCAACGTACCAGGAGCGTCCTCTATCATCATGGAGGCCTTCGTTACCTATTCAAATGAAGCTAAAATTAATCGATTAGGGGTTTCGAAAGAAACCTTAAATTCGTTTGGAGCGGTATCCCATGAATGTGTCAAGGAAATGGCTATAAATCTACAAAAACTCACCTCATGTGATCTATCCATTTCTGTATCTGGAATTGCCGGTCCTTCGGGAGGAAACACCGATAAACCAGTTGGAACGGTTTGGTTTGGATATTGGTACCAAAATCATGTTTTTACAAATCAATGCCTTTTTGATGGCGACCGATTTTCAATTAGAGAACAGGCCAGTCATTACGCCATCGCGAAAGCAATTGAAATCCTTGAGTCTCATCCCATGGATGTATAATTTGATTTATCGAGAAATTTGGCTTAAAACAGTCTTTTTTTATAGACAAAACACCATAGTTATGCTATAATGTTTCAGCGTGAGAAAATCTCACCCCTTGCTGCTATATAGTAGCAGCCAAATGACCATAAGGAGGAATTAAAATGAGAAAGTACGATGTGATGTACATCATCCGTCCCACTCTCGAACTGGAAGCTAAGAAAGCGTTAATTGAAGAATTAAATCAAATCTTAACGTCTCGCGGCACAACAGTTTTGAAAGTGAATGAATGGGGCACTCGTGAACTTGCATACGAAATCGCCGATTGCAAAAAAGGCTATTATGTATTGTTAGAAACCGAAATGTCCGTCGAAGCTAAGAATGAGTTGGACCGTGTCATCAGAATTAAAGAAGACGTCATCCGACACATCATTATCAATCGGGAAGAAATGTAGTAGGTGATTTTATGTTGAATCGAATCGTCCTCGTTGGTCGTTTGACCAAAGACCCAGAATTGCGCTTTACGAATAACAATAACGTTCCAGTGGTATCTTTTACCTTAGCTGTGAACCGTCCGTTTTCAAGTGCTAATTCGACGAATGGCACTGACAATAGAGATGCTGATTTTATTCCGTGTATTGCATGGAGAAAACAAGCTGAAAATGTCAGTAAGTATGTCAAAAAAGGACATATGGTTGCTGTTGAAGGTCGGATTCAAACGCGAGATTATGTCGATACTCAAACAAATACTCGCCGCTATATTACCGAAGTTGTCTGTGATTCCGTTGTTTTCTTAGAAAGCAAAGGATCATCAGAAAGTAGTAAACCGTTTGATAATCCAACAAATGAAAAAGACAACGACTTAAACATTCAAGCCATCGAAGATGACTTACCATTCTAAAATAGGAGGATAGTATATGTACAACGCTAAACCACAAGGTGGTTCTACCGGTGGGAAACCCTACCGCAAAAGAAGTAGAAAAAGATGTTATTTCACAGATAATAAAGTTCAATATATCGACTTTAAAGATTTCGAACTCTTAAAACGTTTTATCTCTGAACGTGGAAAAATTTTACCACGTCGCGTGACTGGAACGAAAGCTTATTATCAAAAACATCTTGCTGTTGCGATTAAACGTGCCCGTTATATGGCATTGTTACCATTCGTAAAAGAATAGATTGTCATTAGAAAGACTCTATGAGTCTTTTTTTTGTCACGTTTTTGGATGCTGATTTGCTTTTATAATGACATGTGATATAATTATTATGATATACTCGCCGAAAGAGAGGACGCTTATTTGATAAAGAATAGTACCGTCGTTTTGACAATTCTTTCAATCATCGCTTATCTTTCATTTGGGACTGTTGGAGTCTTGTATTTGATGGGTCAAGATAATCTTATTCTCTTGATTATATTTGTCGTATTGTTAACGGCTATTTTTTTGTCTGTTTTAATCAGTTTGTTATCGAATCACCGTCGTACAGGCAAAATTCAAGGTCTTGAAAATAAAATCAAAGAAGCGACAATGACTCAGAAAAGACTTAAAAATAGTGAAGACATCGCCTTAAATTATCTGCCAGTAGGCATGATTTTATATGATGATTCTTTCACCATTAAATGGTCTAATAGTGCAGCTAAAGACTATTTTTCCAATATATTAGTCGAACGTAAAATTAGTTTCATCCACGAAGAACTATCAAACATGATTTCAAAACGCGAAGGTAAATTTATCATCAACGTTTATGGTAAAGAATTCGAAATAGTACATTATCCTAAGAATAAATGTATTTACATGTTTGAAGTTTCGGATCGTGAAGCTATGAAGCGACGTTTAAACGAAAACACAAATGTCATAGGCATTCTCAATTTGGATAATCTTGATGATGCGACCGCTAATCTAGACTTCCAAGTCAAGACGGCATTGCATGGGAAGTACTTAGCCGCACTTGATAATTGGTGTAAAAAATATGATATTTACTTCATGAATTTAAGAAGTGAAAAATCATCTTTAATCATGACAAAGAAACAATTAGAATTGGCGATTAAAGACGAATTTTCGATTTTAGATCAAATCAATGAAATTTCTTCCCAAAATGAAGTCAGAATCACTTTAAGCATGGGCATCGCTTGTGCTGAAATCATGGGCGACGAACTAGGTCAATTAGCCGAAGATGCTTTAAAATTAGCCCACGGGCGCGGTGGAGACCAAGTTGTTGTGAATATGCAAAATCAACCGCTCAAGTTTTATGGTGGAAAATCCAACACCGTTGAAAAAAGAACGAAAATTACCGCAAGAATCAACTCAAAAGCCATTAGTGACTTAATTTCAAAACATGATGCGACGATGATTATGCCCCATGCATCGACCGATTTAGACGCATTTGGTGCCTCCATTGGTTTACTTCACATGGCTTTAGTTCAAAATAAAAATGCTTATATCGTTTTAGACTTAGACCGAGTTGATCAAACGACCGATAAGGTCTTTGATATGCTTAATCGTGAATATATCAAGTTAATTGAATATATCATTGATCCTGATGATGCACTCAATATGATTAATCAAAATACATTACTCATTATTGTCGACCATCATTCACCCACGCAAACGATTGAACCGAAGTTATTAGAAAAAACAAAAAGCATTGCCATCATCGATCATCACCGAAGAGTCGATTCTTTGCTTTCTGAAGTTAATTTAAGTTATGTTGAACCGTATGCGTCTTCATCAGTTGAACTCGTCGTTGAACTGATGGAACTCTATAATTATGAACTTGAAATTGATTCGTTTGAAGCAACAGTCATGCTTGCAGGAATGATGATTGATACGAATAATTTCACTTATAGAACCGGTGTCAGAACTTTTGAAGCAGCAGCGATGCTAAAAATGTATGGGGCAGATCCTTTTAAAGCAAAATTGATTTTAAGAGAATCTCTAGACGATATTAAAACTAAATCAAATCTTGTTAACTCAGCACAGATTATTTTATCTCATTTTGCGATTGCTGCTTTACCGCAAGAAAGTAAATCAGACCGAGTTCAACTGGCTAAAACGGCAGATGAATTATTAGAAATAGATGGCATCATCGCTTCTTTTGCAATAGGTTCACTGGGAAATGATACCGTCGCTATTTCCGCAAGATCCGTAGACCGTTTTAACGTATCGGTCATGATGGAACAATTTGGTGGTGGCGGACATTTAAATAATGCTGCTGCACAAATACAAAATGCAAATATATCTCAAATTGTCGCAAAAATTGAAGACATCTTGAATACGACTTATAAGGAGGAACAAAACATGAAAGTGATCTTAACGAAGGATGTAAAAGGTCGAGGAAAGAAAGGCGAAATTATTGAAGTCGCCAACGGTTATGGAAATTTCCTATTGACTTCTAAACAAGCCATAGAAGCTAGTCAATCCAACTTAAAAACAATGGAAAATGAAAAAGAAAAACTCGAAAAAGAAGCTGAAATCGAATTAGAATTAATGAAGAGATTGAAAGCCGATATTGAAATGAGTCCTTTAAAACTTTATGTCAATGTTGGAGAAAACGGAAAATTATTTGGAGCCGTTAGTTCTAAACAAATCGCCGATGAATATAAAAGAGTTTATAGTCTTGAAATTGACAAACGCAAAATTGCATTAGATGACAATATACACTCATTAGGCGAATACAAAATTCCAATTAAGTTGCATAAAGATGTCACAGCCATTATCAATTTACAAATATTAGAAGAACAAAGAAACGATAATAAAGCATAAAGGAGCCTTAACCTATGGAACAGAAAATTCCCCAAAGTATTAATGCTGAACAAGCCGTACTCGGTTCGGTGTTTTTTGACCAAGGTTCCTTGAAAACGATTTTGGATAAACTTCAAGATCATGACTTTTATCTTCCAAATCATCAAGCTATCTATCAAGCCATGAAATCCTTGTTCCAAGAAAATATATTCATCGATTTTACCACCTTATCTGATCGTCTTGAAAATATGAATATGCTCGCTAAAGCCGGTGGAATCGAATATATTTCTGGTATCATTGACGCCGTACCTTCGACAGCGAATTTACTCAATTACATTAATATCGTTAAAGATAAATCGGTGTTAAGACAAATCCAAGATACTTGTAGAGGCATCATCGAAAAATCTTATTCTGTTGAAAACGCACCAGAATTTATCGACGATGTTGAACGCGATATCTTTTCAATTACCAAAGAAAAAAGAACCTCTGACTTTAAAGATGTCGGTGAAATCGCCACACTTTTAGTCGATAAAATCGCTGAACAAGCTCAAATTGGTGGCGAAGTCACCGGGCTTGATACGAAATATTATCAATTAAACAAATTTACATTAGGTCTTCAACCTTCCGATTTAATCATTATCGCCGCCCGCCCTTCGATGGGTAAAACAGCGTTTGCTTTAAACGTTGCTTTAAATGTTGCGAAAAATCCAACCAGACCTCATGTCGCTTTCTTTTCGCTTGAAATGGGTGTTGATCAACTCGTTATGCGTTTATTATCTTGCCAATCTCAAGTCGATAACTTTAGAATTCGTCAAGGAAATCTCAATTCTCAAGAATGGGAAAAAATTCATTACGCTGTCGATGCTTTGTCTGAACTTAACCTTCATTTTGATGATTCAGGTACGGTTAAAGTCACAGATATGCGAAGCAAATGCCGTAAATTAAAACAAGAAGGTAAACTTGATTTAATTGTCATTGACTACTTACAATTATTATCGGGTTCTGTTCATAATCAAGCCAATCGTGTTCAAGAAGTTTCTGAGATTAGCCGTGTTTTAAAAGAAACAGCACGTGAATTGAAAGTCCCAGTCATCGCCTTGTCACAGTTATCTCGTAATGTTGAAAACCGTAAAGAAAAAGAACCGATTATGGCGGACTTACGTGAATCCGGTTCGATTGAACAAGATGCGGACATTATTATGTTCTTGTATCGTGAAGATTATTACGATGCGGAAACCGCAAGAAAAAATCTTGTCGATATTATCTTAGCTAAAAACCGAAGTGGTACAATTGGTAAATTTGAACTACTTTTTAATCGGAACATGTCAACCTTCAGTAATAGAAGTACAAGTGCTTATGAAGAAGAGGTTGTTGACTCCGAACAGTCTAGAGGCGGCTATTAGCGGCCTTTGACTGTTTTTTCTTTGCAAGACACTTCAATTCAAATTAAAAGGAGACATATCATATGTTAAATGAAAGATTAGATCAAATCGAAGAAAGGTATCATCACATCCAAGCGATGCTGATGGATCCCGAGATATCTTCAGATATTAAACAATTAACGGCGTTATCAAAAGAACAAAGAAGTCTAGAGAAGACCGTTGAAACTTATCAAAAATATAAATCTTATTTATCGCAATTAGACGATTTAAAAGAAATGGCGAAAGAAACAGATCCTGAAATCCGTGAAATGGCAGAAATGGAACTTGAACATGTTCATGAACAAATTCCATTGCTTGAAGAAGCATTAAAACTCTTGTTAATCCCTAAAGACCCTGCCGATGAGAAAAACGTTATCGTTGAAATTAGAGGCGCAGCCGGCGGCGATGAAGGTAATATTTTCGCAGGAGATTTATTCAGAATGTATTCGAAATACGCTGAAACGAAATCTTGGAAAATCGAAGTATTAAACCTCATTGAATCAGAGGCCGGTGGTTATGGTCAAATCGAATTCACGATTACCGGTGATTCTGTCTATTCTCAAATGAAATATGAATCAGGCGTGCACCGTGTTCAACGGATTCCAGCCACGGAAGGCGCAGGAAGAATTCATACCTCTACTGCAACCGTCTTGGTTTTACCAGAAGCTGAAGAGCTTGATTTTGAGATTAATTTAGCGGATGTTCGCATCGATACTTTCTGTTCTTCAGGACCTGGAGGTCAATCCGTTAACACGACAAAATCAGCGGTTCGTTTACTTCACGTTCCAACTGGTACCATCGTTCAATGTCAAGATGGCAAAAGCCAACATGAAAATAAAGCGTCTGCTTTTAAAATCTTACGTTCAAGATTGTATGATAATGCGCTTCAGGAAAAACTCGATAAAGAAGGCATTGAACGTAAAAGTAAAATTGGAACCGGTGATAGAAGTGAAAAGATTAGAACCTATAATTATCCACAAAACCGGATTACGGATCATCGCATTAATTTCACGATTCAACAATTAGACCGAGTGATGGAAGGTAAATTAGACGCTGTCATTGAAGCGTTAATTTCTGAAGAAGTTAAACGTAAACTCATGAAAGCTGAAGAATAATATGCCTACGTATCAATCCATTCTAAAATCCAATGAAAAGCTGGCCAGAGCCCATCAATTAGAATCCTCAGCCATTAAGTTATTAATGCTTCACTTTGCACAACTAGAAGCTACAGAACTCTATTTATCCATGGATAAAGAAATGCCACAAGATAAACAAATAGCCTTTGAAAAAGCGGTCAATGCTTATGTTTTTGAACAAATACCAGTTCAATACTTAATTGGTTATGTTTATTTCTACGGCTATCAGTTTATTGTGGATGACCGAGTGTTAATTCCGAGATTTGAGACCGAAGAACTGGTGGCGAACGTCTTAATATATTATGATGAAGTATTTAACGGACAAAAAGTAAAACTCGTTGATGTGGGGACAGGCTCAGGCTGTTTAGCCATTGCTTTAACCATGGAAGAACCCGCTTTTGAAACTTATGCGACTGACATTTCTCAAGAAGCTTTAGAAGTTGCCAAACAAAATGCAATCAATATTGGCGCTAAGGTCAACTTCCTTCAAGGGGACATGTTAGAACCATTAAAAGGGATGAAATTTGATATTTTAGTCTCTAATCCTCCGTATATACCAAGTGATGAAATTGTTGATCAAATTATTATCAAGAACGAGCCTAAAGTTGCTTTATTTGGTGGCGATGACGGATTAAAGTTTTATCAGATTATTTTATCACAAGCAGCGTCCATTTTAAACGACCGTTCAATCATTGCTTTTGAACATGGTTTTGATAAAGCGGAATCGATTCGTGCAATCGCAAAGACTTATTTCCCTAACGCAGATATTTTTACACTTCAAGATATGCAACAAAAAGATAGAATGACTTTTATTTTGAACAAATAAAAGTCTTTTTTTTATCTAAAGTGCTAATAATCGTATCATTCTTGTTCGATTCCTCTTCAAATGAAAGCGTTTGTATGATAGAATATTTATAGTGAAGGCAGGTAATAGGATGAAATACTACCGAGATACTTACCTTGAAATCAATTTAGACAATGTTATTCATAACATGACTCACATTATGGCTAAAACTAAAGAAATGACCCTTATGGCGGTCATCAAGGCGGATTCTTATGGACACGGCGCCTTCATGATCGCCAAAACATTGCTTGAAGTAGGTGTGAGTCATTTCGCAGTTGCGACAGTCGATGAAGGCATTGAGTTAAGACGGGCACGAATTTCATGCCCGATTTTGGTTTTAGGCGGAGTTCGTGTTGAAGATTTGAAAATCATAGCTAAAAATAATTTAACCATCAGTGTACATAGTCTTGATTGGTTAAAAAGAGGACTTTCACTTTATCATGGTAAATCCATTTCAATTCACTTAAAAATTGATACTGGCATGGGCAGATTAGGTCTGACGACAAAAGAAGAATTGCATGAAGCAGTTCAAATGTTATCAATGAATAAGCATCTTTCTTTTGACGGAATATTCTCTCATTTAGCAACTTCAGAAGAACTGAATGATTCCTATTATCAAATGCAACTCAGTCGTTTTGAAGTAATGCTTGAGGGACTTGAATTAAATCATAAATTCGTTCATATTGCGAATAGTGCTGGGTCATTAAAACCAAAACCCAAGTATGTGAATGCCATCAGAGTTGGTTTGATGATTAATGGTCAAAAACCATCAAAGAATATTCCACCTGATTTTGAACTCAAACCATCGATGAGTCTTTTTTCAAAGCTTGTTCAAGTTAAGAAAGTTCCAAAAGGTGAAAAACTTTCCTATAACGGAATATATCAAACAACAAAAGATGAATTCATTGGAACCATCCCCATCGGTTACGCCGATGGTTATGATCGACGATTAGAAAACGGAAGGGTTTATATCGAAGGTGAATATTGTGATATTGTAGGCCGAATCTGTATGGATTACTGTTTGGTCAAACTTCCTAGGCTCTTTTCTGAAGGAACCTTAGTTGAATTAATTGGAGAACATATTACAATCGACGAATACGCAGAGAAAATCAAAACAAATAACTATCAAGCAACCTGTATCTTTAGTGACAGATTGCCACGAATATATAAAAGAAATGGTCAAATTGTAAAAACAATCAACCGTCGATTATTAGCAAGAATTGGAGGCGTCAAATGAAAACATTAAATGTAACTTCAGAAATCGGAAAACTCAAAACCGTCATGTTACACAGACCCGGTGGTGAAATTGAGAATTTAACACCCAAATGGTTGGAATCACTCTTGTTTGATGATATTCCTTGGTTAGATAAGGCGAGAGTTGAACATGATACCTTTGCCAGCGTATTTAAAAAGGCCGGCGTAAAAGTTGTCTATTTAGCCGACTTAGTCGCTGAATCTTTAGATCAAAGTGAAGATATCAAACGTCAATTTATCAAACAATTCATCTCAGAAGCTCAAGTCACGAGTGAAACTCTCGCTGAAGTTATCAGCGATTATTTATGGAAGTTCCCTCATACCAAAGCCATGGTCGAAAAGACGATGGCGGGAATATTAAAATCAGAAGTTCCTAATTTCGTGGTTAGAACATTATCAGACCATATTAGAGATTATCCTTTTGTCACGGACCCCATGCCAAATCTATACTTTACGAGAGATCCCTTTAGTGTGATTGGACAAGGCGTCGCCATCTCTAAAATGTCGACTCTCACAAGAAGTAGAGAAACCATCTATGGGGATTACATATTTAAGTATCATCCGGTCTATAAAAAGACGATTCAGCATCTTTATGGTCGCGATGAACTTTCTTCCATTGAAGGCGGAGATATTTTAATCCTCAATGATAAAATACTCGCTGTTGGAGTGAGTCAAAGAACCCATCCGGCAGCCATTGAAAAACTCGCTAAAAACTTGTTTTATAAATATGAAACGACCTTTGAAAAAGTATTAGCTTTTGATATTCCAAAGGGACGGGCTTTCATGCATCTAGACACTGTCTTAACGCAAGTAGATTATGGTAAGTTTGTAATTCACAACGAGTTAACAAAAACCATCAAAGTCTATGAATTGACAAGAGATCCAAAACGGGTTGGTAAGCTTCATGTTAAACCAATCGAACAATCCTTACAAAAGATCTTAGATAACTATCTCAATACCAAAGTAACGCTCATCCCTTGTGGTGGAGGAGACGTGGTGGCGAGCGACCGTGAGCAATGGAATGATGGCGCAAACATGATGGCGATTGCACCCGGGGAAGTTATCAGCTATGAACGCAATCACATCACCAATGCAATCTTAAGAAATCATGGTATCACCGTTCATGAAATTCCATCCAGTGAACTTTCAAGAGGACGCGGTGGACCCAGATGTATGAGCATGCCTTTAGAACGTGACAGTATTTAAACTTAATATAGAGGAGAAAAAACATGAAAATCAATTTGAAAAACCGGCATTTATTAACATTACTCGATTTTACACCCGAAGAAATTCAGTACTTACTCGACTTATCAGCGAAATTAAAAAAAGATAAATCAATGGGACAAGAAGTTCAACATCACAAAGGGAAAAATGTTGTTTTATTATTCGAGAAAGATTCCACAAGAACCCGTTGTGCTTTTGAAGTTGGCGCACTAGACCAAGGTATGAATGTCACTTATTTAGGACCAACCGGTTCGCAAATGGGAAAAAAAGAATCCATCAAAGATACAGCTAGAGTCTTAGGTAGAATGTATGATGGCATTGAATACCGTGGATTTAAACAAGAAACCGTTGAAATATTAGCGAAATATTCAGGAGTTCCAGTTTGGAACGGTTTAACTGATTTATATCATCCCACTCAAATCCTAGCGGATTTTTTAACCATCATTGAACATAAAGGCCATTTAAAAGGCATTAAATTTGCTTATATGGGCGATGCTAGAAACAATATGGGAAATTCATTGATGATAGGCTCTGCAAAAATGGGACTTGATTTTCGTGCTGTTGCGCCAAAGAATTTATGGCCAGATGAAAATTTAGTCAAAAAATGTCAAGAAATTGCGAAAGTGACGGGTGCGAAAATCACTTTAACAGACGATGTTCAATCAGGTTGTAAAGACGCAGATGTTTTATATACTGACGTATGGGTTTCGATGGGAGAACCGGATTCTGTTTGGGAAGAAAGAATCAAATTATTACTTCCATATCAAATCAATAAACAAGCGATGGATTACGCTGATAAAAATGCAATTTTCATGCATTGCTTACCAGCTTTTCATAACATAGAAACCGCTGTTGGTCTAGATATATACAAGAAATTTGGTTTAAACGGCCTTGAAGTAACCGAAGAAGTGTTTGAATCAAAACAATCCGTAGTATTTGATGAAGCAGAAAATCGTTTGCATACGATTAAAGCAGTGATGGTTGCGACCTTGGGGTATAACGAATGAGCCGTATTGTCGTTGCATTAGGTGGAAATGCTTTAGGTAATTCACCAGAAGAACAATTACAATTAGTTAAAAATACGGTCAAACCCATCGCTGATTTGATTGCGAGAGGTCATGAAGTTTTAATCGCTCATGGGAATGGTCCACAAGTTGGTATGATCAACTTGGTTTTTGAGACGGCAGAACATGATAAGGTCATTAAGCATTCAATGCCTTTTCCTGAATGCGGAGCGATGAGTCAAGGTTATATTGGTTATCACCTTCAAAACGCGCTCAGAGCCGAATTAAATGCTATTGGACATCATAAGGAAGTCACAACGCTTGTGACTGAGGTTGAAGTTGATCCCCATGATTCCGCTTTTGACCACCCTTCGAAACCAATTGGTTCTTTTCATTCTGAAGCAGAAGCAAAAGAACTTGAAATCAAAAAAGGGTATATCATGAAAGAAGACGCAGGACGTGGCTATAGAAGAGTCGTTCCTAGTCCTAAACCCATGGGGGTCGTTGGCATTGATATTGTCAAATGTTTGGTGAGTGCAGGACATGTCGTTATCACCGTTGGCGGTGGTGGAATTCCCGTTGCGAAAGATGGATTTGGGTACCGTGGTGTTGCGGCAGTCATCGATAAGGACTTCGCTTCACAAAAACTTGCAGATTTAGTGGATGCGGATTATTTGTTCATCTTAACAGCTGTTGACCGCGTCTCCATCCATTTCAATAAACACAATCAACTTGAGTTAGACCATTTATCAGTTTCTCAAGCGAAAGAATACATTAAAGAAGGTCATTTCGCAAAAGGATCGATGCTTCCAAAAGTTGAAGCAGCGATCCTCTTCGCAGAATCAAAACCAGGCCGTGTCGCTATTATCGCTTCATTAGAAAAAGCTGCGCTTGCGCTTGAAGGGAAATCAGGAACTAAAATTACACTTTAGGAGGTATTTGTATGCGTCAAGAATTGGTGAAAGTTGTCATTTGGGGATTTGGAGCCATGGGCTCAGGAATGGCCAAAATGATACTCAAGAAGAAAGGATTTGAGATTACAGGAATCTGTGATCGCAATCCAGAAATCGTTGGTAAAAGTGTTTTTGATGTCTTAAATTTACCGAAGCCTAAAAAAGATGTCATTGTTCAACCGAATATTGAGAATGTCGTTAAAAAAGAGACCTGCGATATTGTATTACTCGCAACGGATTCATTTACCAAAAAAGCTTATCCTAAAATCGAATGGCTTATCCGTCAAGGCGTCAATGTGATTTCAACGGCTGAAGAAATGAGTTATCCCAAAGCAGGAGAAGCTGAACTAACGGAAAAGATGAATTTGCTTGCTAAAGAATATGGTGTCACCGTCTTAGGTACCGGCGTTAATCCAGGGATGATGATGGATGTTTTAGCCATCGCATTAACGGGTGTGATGGAAGAAGTTCACGAAATCGAAGTATCGAGAATTAATTCATTATCGCCTTTTGGGGTCACTGTCATGGAAGAACAAGGGGTTGGCATGTCGGTCAAAGATTTTAATGAATTAATGCATAAAGGCGAATTAGCAGGTCATGTTGGATTTAAAGAATCAGTGGGATTAATGACAGAAGCATTAGGTTTAAATTTAACGAAATTTGAACAAACGATGGCACCGATTGTGACTAGTATTGACCGTAAATCCCCTTACGGATTTGCGAAAAATGGAGACGTTGCTGGCGTTGATATGAATGCTATCGCTTATATTGATGGAAAACCGATGATTAAACTTCATCATCCGCAACAAATCGAACCTGAATTAGCTGGTGTTGAAACGGGCGATTATATCACCCTTAAAGGAAGTCCTGAAATCCATATGGCAATTAAACCAGAAGTCAATGGCGGCATTGGCACCATTGCTATCTGCGTCAATATGATACCTCATGTTTTAAATGCTCGTCCTGGTCTAAAAACCATGATTGATTTACCAATTCCAAGAGCTATCATGGGTGATGTAAGAACAATGATTGAAAGTGAGTGAGTTTGATGATAAAAAAAGGCGCATGGGTTCAAATCCATAAAGTCATTTTAAAACCGGAAGAAAGAACAGCTCAAATTCCAGATGAAACGAAAAAAGTACCGCTTGAAATGTGGGTTAAAGGCTTTCTAAATGAGGACGCAAATCTCAATGACATAGTCAGTATCACAACCCTTACAAATCGAATCGAATCTGGAACATTAATTGCAGAGAATCCGAGTTACCACCATGATTATGGTGATTTTGTCCCTGAGTTACTCCAAATCGACAAACTCGTAAAAACAGCATTACAGGAGGAAAAAAATGAATAAACCTTCTGACTATCAAAGTGTATTATCACGTAAAAACGAAATAATGAAAACGGCCATTCAAATTGATTATGACCGTTATAATCATGGAAAAATCGGATTTGACTATGAACAAATGCTTGAAGATAATAGTTATCCCTTTGAATTAACAAAAGCCATTCAATTAGATCATGGAGTGGGAAAAACCCCTTTAAAAGAACTGAAGAACTTAACTGCCTTAGCCAGAACCTGTGCATTACCTGGGAAAGGTGCAAGAATATTTATTAAGGATGAAGCCTTAAATGATTCTGGTTCCTTCAAAGCAAGAAGAGCGTCTATGGCGTGCTACCAAGCTAAAAAATTGGGATTTAAGGGTGTCATTGCCGCAACGTCAGGAAACTATGGTGCGGCTGTTGCCTCTCAAGCAGCGAAATACGGACTCAAATGTATTATCGTTCAAGAGTGTTATGATTCTAAAGGCGTGGGTCAACCAGAGATTATCGAAAAAGCAAGAGCGTGTGAAGCCTATGGCGCAGAAGTTATTCAAACCACGGTAGGTCCCGAACTGTTTTATGTCTTTTTGAAGTTACTTGAAGAGACCGGATATTTTAACGCTTCCTTATATTCCCCCTTTGGTGTCACAGGGATTGAGACGCTTGGATATGAACTGGTTGAAGATACCCTAAAATTAACTGGCAAATATCCTGATAAAGTTGTCGTGACCAATGCAGGTGGTGGAAATTTAACAGGAACTGCCAGAGGTATAAGAAGAATTACCAAAAGACCGATTGAAATCATCGGTGCATCTGTTAATTTAAAAGGACTTCACATGGCTTCTGATACGGACTTTAACCGTAAATCATTCACAACAGGTCATACCGGATTTGGAATACCTTTTGTGACTTATCCTGATCGCAGTGATGTTCCGAGATCAGCTGCTCGTCCTTTAAGGTATATGGATCGTTATGTGACAGTAAGACAAGGTGAAGTTTTTTTTATCACAGAAACCTTGGTTGCCTTAGAAGGAATTGAACGTGGCCCTGCAGGCAATATTTCGCTTGCTGCAGCGTTTTCCCTAGCGCAAGAAATGAATGAAGATCAAATCATTGTCGTCCAGGAAACCGAATATACCGGTGCTGGAAAGCATCATCAGGCGCAATTGTCATTTGCTCGGAAAAACGGAATTGATGTTCGATTTGGTCATCCAAGCGAAGAAGTTCCTGGTAAAAATATCATTTTACCTTCAGACATATCATTGATTAAAACAGAGGAACTAGATTTGGATAAATTACGAGTTTCTTTGATTAAAAATCTTGTAAAAAATGAAACTTCTTTACTCAAGTCAGATTTACAATTTCTCGTTGAAGAAACCAATTCATCCGTGGAATTTGTTAAAAATGTCTTAAAAGCAAATCATATCCAGTGGGAGGAATAACATGGACAAATCAAATGTAAGAATTGACGACTTTGATTCTCGTCGTCAACACTTGAACAATCTTTCTGATGAAGCTTTAAAAGCTTATTTTTGGAAATTAATTGATCAATCTGTTGAACCCTTAGTCTCATTAGCAAAAACACATACCTCACCCTCTATTGAAAGATCAGTCTTACTTCGGATGGGTTTTTCATCGATTGAAGCCAAAACCATCGTTGATCAAACCATCGAACATCATTTAATGGGTAAAGGTGCTGGACATTGTGTTTATAAATACTCACTCATAACAAAAAAGTCCATTCGTGAGGCTGGCTTAAGTCTTTTAAGAGGTGAAGGTTGGCAAGAAGTGATGTCGGCATTTGGGGTGAAAAAATAATGAAACCAAATGATAAACTCGATATTCGTTATATCTTAAATGACTTGGAAAATTATGCACCTCGACGTCATGGTTGGACATGGAGAATTCCCTCTCCTAATTTTACTGCTCATGGATATGTATATAGCGATCTTTCAGAACCCTTAAAAAATAGCGTTGCTTTACCGGCATCTAAATATTTTAGCGGAATCGACCCTCAACCTATTCAAGTCATTACTACCGAAATTGCGTCAGGAAGATTTGAAGATGACATTCGAAGAATGAGAATGGCCGCATGGCATGGTGCGGATCATATCATGGTCATACGTACGGCTGGACAATCCCATTTTGATTCTTTAATCGAAGGAACACCTCAAGGCGTAGGAGGCGTTCCCATTTCAAGAAAACAAGTGAGAGCACAACGAAAAGCACTTGACTTGATTGAAGATGAAGTTGGAAGACCGATCAATTATCATTCTTATGTTTCTGGTGTTGCAGGTCCAGAAATTGCGGTCATGTTCGCTGAAGAAGGCGTCAATGGCGCACATCAAGACCCACAATATAATGTGCTTTATCGAAACATTAACATGATTCGATCATTTATTGACGCAGCTGAATCCAAAAAGATTATGTCTCATGCGAAAATATTACAAATCGATGGTGCCCATAACGCGAATGCAACGGCTAAAGAAGCATGGAAAGTTATGCCTGAACTTTTAGTACAACATGGCATTAATTGCCGTTTCTCTGAAGCTGCAGGTATGAGTAATGAGTTGATCGCATTATCAACTGTACCTCCAACCGCATCACCAGCTCCTGATTTAAAAATTAATCTACCATATGCTGTCGCGTTACGTGATTTCTTTAACCGTTATAAAATGCGCGCGCAAATGAATACGAAATATATGGAATCTTCAACGAGAGAGGCAACCGTCACGCATGTTTTAAATATGATGATTTCGAAACTGACGTCCGCTGATATCCAATCAACGATTACGCCTGATGAAGGAAGAAACGTTCCTTGGCATATGTATAATGTCGAAGCTTGTGACACAGCGAAACAAACTTTAGTTGGACTCGATGGATTAAAAGATCTTGTCAGTGTCAGAACCGACGGATACATGAAAGATAAAGTCCGTGAAATTAAAGAGAGAGCTGTTTTATTCTTAGAAGAACTGCTTGAAAAAGGCGGTTATTTTGAAGCAGTTGAAAAAGGATTCTTTATTGACTCAGGCATCTATCCAGAACGTAACGGTGATGGCATTATCAGAAAAATTCATGGTGGCATTGGAGCCAATACCGTTTATGAAAGAGATGAAGATTATTTCGCTCCTGTTCCTGCCCATTTTGGTTATAATAATATTGCACAATATGGTTTAAAAGTAACTGATAATCCAGCAATTATCATTCATGGTTCAACGTTTGAAGATCGTTCTAAAATCCAATATATCGATGAACTTGATAATGAAGATAACGTCAATGTCAGAATGGATCAAACTGAAAAATACCGTCAAGGTAATATCTTAAAACCAGAAGTTGAATGGATGGGTGACGGAACGGTTGTCGTTGATTTGACACTCCCGATTGACGTTCGTCACGCGGAAGCTGCAGCGATAGAAATTGGGTTAAAGATGAACTTGAAAAACGTTGAAGTCATCCACCGTGAAGTATTGCATGTTTCTGAAGCAACAAGAATTCAAATCAAAGGACAATTTGATTTAGATATCGATATTTCTAAATTGAAATTAGCAAAATTACCAGATACTTTATCCGATGATGAAATAAGAGAGTTTATCAAAGATCATCCGATTAAAATTGTGGCTGGAACTGTTGGAGAAGATGAACACTCTGTTGGATTAAGAGAAATTATTGATATTAAGCATGGTGGCATTGAAAAGTACGGTATTATGGCAGAGTACTTAGGGACTTCTGTTCCTACTCAAAAATTGGTCGACGCGGCCATCGAAACAAATGCGAACGCGATTTTAATGTCTACCATCATTTCACATGATGAAATCCACTATAAAAATATGAAAAAGGTTGTCGATTACGCCATTGAAAAAGGCGTCAGAGATAAACTTATCATCATCGCTGGCGGAACGCAAGTAACCCCTGACATTGCTTTAGAACAAGGCGTTGACGCCGGCTTTGGCAGAGGAACAAAAGGAAAAGATGTTGCTTCATTTATCGTCAAGAAAATGAGGGAAATGAAAAAATGAAAATTGATTGTTTAGTCGCAGAAATTGGTTCAACAACAACCGTTGTGAATGCATTTAATGGAATCCATACTGAAAATCCAACTTTTGTTGGGCAAGGTTATGCCCCAACATCAGTTCTTTTTGGTGATGTCACGATTGGCTTGAATCAAGCGATTGAACAACTAAAACAGTCTTTAAAGGTATCTACCCTTGAAATTGAAGAAACCTTTGCTTGCTCGAGCGCCGCGGGGGGACTGAAGATGAGTGTACATGGTCTGGTTCACGACATGACCGTTAAAGCAGCTAGAGAAGCTGCTTTAGGTGCTGGAGCGAACTTGCATTATGTGACTTCGGGCGTTCTCAACTATTTTGATTTAGAAAAAATAAAGTCGCTTAAATTAAATATCATTTTACTTGCGGGTGGCGTCGATTATGGCGAAACGAAAACCGCTTTAGAAAATGCTGAAAAGATTGCCAATCTCAAGTTATCAATTCCAGTCATTTATGCTGGTAACATACAAAATCGAGATCAGATTAAATCGATATTTAAAAACCACAACCAAGAAAAGTATTTATTTATTGCACCGAATGTTTATCCAAGAATTGATCAATTGGATGTGATTGAAACAAGGAAAATCATTCAATCTGTTTTTGAAGAAAATATCACAAAAGCACCAGGAATGGAAAAAGTAAGAGAGTTAATCTCAGGTCACATAATCCCTGTTCCAGGAGCAGTCATGGAAGCGACAAATCTTCTTTATCATACTTTGGGAGATTTGGTCACAGTTGACATTGGTGGTGCAACAACAGATGTTCACTCTGTCACTGAGGGAAGTGAAGAAGTCAGACGAAAACTCATTTCTCCTGAACCGTTATCCAAACGAACGGTTGAAGGTGACTTAGGTTTATTTATTAATAAAGATACATTGATTGAAACCGTTGGCAAAGATAAAATCACGAAAGAGCTTAATATTGATAATGATCAATTGAACCTATTAATTCGTAACTATCAATCCATCCCTAATGAAAATCAACGACCTTTAACAGAACTATTAGCTTATCACGCTTTGTCGATTTCGATGAAACGTCACAGCGGTCGCTTTATCAACGTTTATGGGACTTCAGGTATGACAAAACTGGCTGAAGGAAAAGATTTAACAGCGGTGAAATACTTGATTGGTACGGGCGGTGCATTAACCAGATTAAAAAACCATCTCTTAATTATTGAACGTTATTTGAATGAAAAAGATGAGATGATTTTAAAACCACTTTCGACCGTTAAAGTACTTATTGATAATCAGTATATAATGGCCACGTTAGGCGTTTTATCACTAAAGTACCCTGAAGCTTCTCTAAAACTATTAAAAGTTTCCTTAGCCCTCAACGAGTAGGTGAGAAAATGTATCCAAAATTGACGATTAATCTTCATAAATTATTAGAGAACACTCTCAAAATGAAAGAACTTTGTCACGAGAATGGTATTACAAACTTATGTGTTGTCGTGAAAGTATTAGCGGGTGATTATGAATCAGTTAAATCAATTGCTGATTTAGGCATCGACTATTTGGGAGATTCAAGAATTGAAAATTTAAAGAAGTATCAAGCTCTCGCTCCAAAAAAAGCATTAATGAGACTACCGATGCTTCATCAAGCTTATCAAGTTGTCAAGTATGCAGATATGTCACTTAACTCCGAAATTGAAACCATTCGTAAATTAAACATTGCAGCGAACAAACAAAATAAGAAACATGAAATTGTTTTAATGTTTGATATGGGTGATTTACGCGAGGGCATCTTTTTCCAAGATACTTATGTGGATATTGTGGATGAAATACTATCGATGGACAATATCATCTTAAAAGGCATAGGAACCAATTTGACTTGTTATGGCGGTGTTATTCCAAGTCATGAGAATTTATCTAATCTTGTGAAAATAGCCCATACCATTGAACACGAGTTTGATATAACACTACCGATTATCTCGGGAGGAAACTCTTCATCGATATTTCTTTTTGGAACAGGTTTAATCCCCCATGAAATCAATAATCTAAGACTTGGTGAAGCGATATTTTTAGGGCGTGAAACGGCGCACGGAAATCAAATACGTGACATGCATGAAGATATCTTTACTTTATTTGCTGAGATTATAGAAATAAAAGAAAAGCCGTCCTATCCAATCGGTGAGATTGGGATGAATTCATTTGGTGAAGTGCCTATGATTGAAGATTTAGGAATTATGAAAAGAGCCATCTTAGCGATTGGAAAACAAGATGTTCAGATTGACAATATCATACCTATTGATTCGAATATTTCTGTTGTTGGCGGAAGCAGTGATCACTTGATTGTTGATCTAAAGTCATCAAACTACCAACTCGGTGACATCATTTCTTTTAGGCCAAATTATCCAGGACTACTTCAATTGATGACTTCAAAATACATCAAAAAAGAACACCTATAGAAATAAGAGGCTTATCCCGTTGAGATAAGCCTCTTTGTTATTAATGTTGATGTTTATGATGAATATCAGGTGTGTGTGGATGTGTATGATTTAA
>CAYIYY010000007.1:0-18169 GCA_964367605.1 uncultured Candidatus Izemoplasmatales bacterium
CCAACAGGTAAAGCTTTTTCAACACGCGCTTTACGGTCGTATAAATCCCAGAAATCGCCGTTATATAAAACCCCTGCAGCGATGGCTTTCGCAGAATCGATCGCTGAACCGCCACCAACAGCTAAGATAAAATCAATGGCTTCTTTTTTAACAAGGTCAATCCCTTGATAAACAAGCCCACTTCTCGGATTCGGTTGTACTCCTCCTAATAAAACGTAAGGGATATTTTCTTTATTTAAAGCAGCTTCCACTTTTCCAAGTAAACCGCTTCTAATAACCGAACCGCCACCATAATGAATTAAAACTTTATATGCTTTTGCTTTTTTAACGAGTTTACCAACTTCGTTTTCGGTGTCTTTACCGAAGACAAACTGGGTTGGACTATAAAATCTAAAATTTTCCATCTCAAAACCTCCTTGTGATTAAAAATATTATAACATAGGAAACAATCAATCGCAAAAAATCAAACCAAAACTTAAATTGAGATGCTTTGATACAGTAAATAGTGCTATAATAAAAGTAATGATTGCATAGGAGATGATACCATATGAAAGATTTAAATTGGATTAAAAATGGATTATTCGCTCACCGGGGATTACATACCCTTGATAAATCCGTTCCAGAAAATACATTGACAGCCTTTAAAAATGCAATAGCGAAAAGCTATGGCATTGAAATGGATGTCAATCAATTGAAAGATGGAACGATTGTTGTTTTTCATGATAAAAATTTAAAACGACTTTGTGGCGTTGATTTGTTTTTAAAAGATTTAAATTTTGAAGATTTAAATGATTACCGAATTTTAAATACAGATGAAAAAATATACAAACTAGAAGACATTCTAAAGATTATTGATGGAAAAGTTCCGTTATTAATTGAATTAAAACCGTTTGGTGAGAAAGAAAGATTTTGTTCAAAGTTCATGGAAACCATGGATACATATCAAGGATTATGGGCCATGCATTCATTTCATCCAGCCTTTGTGGCGTGGTTTAAAAAGAATCGTCCTGAAGTTATTCGTGGTCAAATCAGTGAATATTTTAACGATGATCCGAAGATGAATAAAATCAATAAATTCTTAATGAAACACTTGTGGGTCAACATCGTATCAAAACCAGATTTCATCAATTATGGCATCCATAATATGCCTAATAATTATCTCAACCGAGCTCAAAAAAGAGGAACGTTAGTGATTGGTTACGCGGCGAGATCACAAGAACAATTTGATTTCGTGAGAAAGTATTATTCCAATCCTGTCTTTGAATTCTTTGAACCAAAAATATAAAGATAATGGCGCATCTCAAACACTGAGATACGCCATTCTTTTTTTTATTTAAATCAATTAATCCATATCAACGTCAAAGGATTCTAAAACTGATTCTTTTTGAATAATCTTTGCGTCGCCATGTTTGACTAAGAACATCGTAATAAATGCTGCACCAACGAATAAAGCGGCGTAAGGGAATAAGATTGTTCTTCCGAGAGCGTCCATCAAAATACCAGATAGAATCGGAGTTAAAATTTGCGCTGCCATCGAGAAGGTGTAATAATAGCCAGTATACTTACCGACATTGGACCCCTTCGAAAGTTCCACAACCATTGGATAAGAGTTGACGTTAATCGTTGCCCAGCCAATGCCTGTTAATGCGAAGATGATATACATGAAGAAACTGGTGCTTTCGGTAATAAAGTAGACCGAACCGAAACAAAGTGTTAATAATGTAATACCAATTAATATCGTTTTTCTGCGTCCAATTTTAGTCGCAAGGATACCAATAGGGATGAATGCGATTAAAGCTGCACCTTGAGCAATCAAAAGTGGCATTGAGAATCCCATACCTAATACTTTAGGTGCGTAATCGGATAATTTGGTTGTAACAGCGTTATAACCAATAAACCATAGGAATACAGAAATCAAAATTAAGAATAACGAACGACTTTTTTCTTTCGATAATTCTTCGAAAGTCTCATTCTTTTCTTTTGCTTCATCTTCTTCAGTTAATCCATATTTAATATCTTCAGCGACTTTTTCTTCGACGAGTTTTGGTTCTTTAACTTTCCATAAGAAGATCGCAAGTAAAACTAACATTAAGATACCGACTGAAACAAATGCTGGGGTATAATCAACGTACGATTTTTTATCTAAAGCAAAAACCGTTAATAATAAAATCGATAAGATACCACCAAACGTTCCCATTAAGTTAATAATCGCATTAGCTTTACTTCTTAACGGTTTAATAATGACATCTGGCATTAACGCAACGGCTGGTGAACGGAACGTTGCCATCGAGACTAACGCGATGAATAAAACGATGACAAACACGATGAAAACACCGGGTTGACTCATCGTTTTATTCCAAGCAGCTTGCGATAATGAGGCATCATAAATACCATCATAGATTTCATCAGCCCAATAAGAATATTCGGCTTGTGACAATCCACCATCTGTTTTTGCACTCGCAATCGCAAGTTCCATATTCAGATAGACGTTTTCATGCCAACGATCATATTTTCTTTGAGAAATGGTTCCATTCGCTAAATCAAGGTTCATTTCTTCCAATAATACTTCGGTATTATAAGCTTCCCATTTTTCAATGGCTAAAGCAAAATTTTCTTCCCAAGTTAAATAGTCGTCATGGGCGACTTTAATCGCGTCCCAATATTCATCAAAGGTATATTCACCTTCGGCGTATAATTCTTCAATCTCTTCATACGCTTCATTGAGTTCTGTTTTTCTAGTCGTTATACTACCTTTAAAGACACCACCAAGCATGATATCTTTTTCTAGGAGATAATCTTCATACTTTTCAATGATTTGCGTCTCATTTTCAATCATGGTTGTTTGATAGTTATCAGCGAATGATAATCCAACAAACGCAAAAGCAGCGACAATCGTACCAACGATAATATAAGGGGTTCTTCTTCCTCTTTTAGAGTTGGTTTTGTCTGAGAGTCCACCAAAAAGTGGTAATAAGAATAAAGCTAAAACATTGTCAAATGCCATGACAACGCCTGACCAAGTTTGGTTTAAACCAAATTTGTCAATCAGGATTTTGGTGATTACAGAATCATAGGTTTGCCAGAATAGTGAAATCAAAAAAAAGGCTAATCCGACGTAAAAGACTTTCTTCGTGTCTAACTTCATAAAAGTTCTCCTCATCACATATTAAGTTTCTTGCGGTATAACCGCAGCGTTAAATCTATTATATCACGCAAACATTTCAAAATTAACCAAATAATTAATATATCTAATTAATACTAATATTTTATATTAAAAAAGTCCCAGTTATCATCAACTGGGACTTAAAATTAACTAATCTCTGATAATGGAATCAGCGCCATTACTACCTTTACTACCTCTACTGCCGTTCGCTGATATCATAACGTTTGTTGATCCTTTGCCACCATCACCACCGGCACCACCGGTCCCACCTGATAAATTAGCTGTTCCATAATCAAGTTCTGTTGCGCTTATGGCAGTAGCACCTGCGCCACCATTGCCACCGTTTCCACCATCACGAGCTGTTCCTAAATCAAATAAGCCAGCATCGCTATTTCCACCCGCGCCGCCATTGCCTCCGGCTCCTCCGGTGATGCTAATATTTGAGCCTTTAATCATAACTTCATAGCCATAAATAGCGACTTGACCCATAAGGCCATCTCCACCTCGTCTTGTAGAGGTGCTACCATTATGGTTGACTGGCCCGTTTGCGCCATTACTACCCTTACCGCCAATTAAAGTTACTTCACTTGCTTCGGCATTTTCGATAAAGACATTATAGGCATTGACTGCGATTTGATTTAAAGCAGCCTTCAATGTATTATTACCAAAGAAATTAAGATATAAATTGGACTCTCCACGCGCTTCGATTGTCGTGAAGTTTGGAACCCCTTTATTGTTTAAATTATGAAAGTTGAAGTAAAAATCAGATTGTTTTCTATCTTCGATGATAAACGCAAATTGATATTCGATTAATTTGTTGGCGTACATATTAACTTCAAATATATCACGAGAAAATTGTAATACCATGGGTTCAATAACGGTTTGTGAAGTATCCCCAAGCAAATTAATGATGATTTTTCGCATTCCATTTTGATATAAATATTCATAGGTATTTGTTTCACTATTATAATTGAGATCAAGTTTCAATTCATCTAGTGAGAAATAGATAACATTACGATAATTTTGGATTAAATCCTTTGAAATCCATTCATCTTCGAATATTTCAAATTCGAGGAGAATTTGATCATCGTTTACCTTGTCCATGAGTTTATCAAATAAAATACGGTCCATATAATGGAGTCCATTTACCATGGATATTTTTTTGAGATTCACAAGAATATCAAAGATTCCTTTGTTTATATCGCTATTTTCTATGGAGTTACTTTCAGATAAATCAAGCGATTCGATCCAAGGAACTAAAGATAATTGTGATAACTCAACTAAATTATTACTGTTGGATAAATCTAAATGTTTTAGTGCTGTGAACATTGATAAATCAGGAATCGAAACGAACTTGTTTCCACCGATATTCAATGATTCCATGAATGGTAATGAATCATTTGTATCTGCTTCACTAAAGAATGATTCAAGTTGAACTAGATCCATGTCATTCTTCGCAACTTCTAAATGTTTTAATCCCGTGTAATTTAGTAAGTGATTTAAGTTAGAGTTACTCAGGTTACATTCATTTAGTTTCAAAACTTCAAGCAAATCCAAATCAGTTGGAAGATTCGTTAAATTAAATGAAATGCCACTCATATCGAGATATTGAAGGTTTTTGAAATAACTTAAACCAAAAATATCATCTGCTTGAACATTGGCATAGGATATGTCTAATTCATCAATGTCAAGCAGTGCTGAAATATGATCAACACTATCAATCTTATTCTTACCAATATGCAACTTCTTTAAACTATAAAGCGTTGAAATTGGGCTTAAATCCTCAATTTCATTATTAGAAATATAAAGTTCTTCGATGAATTCATGTCTTCTAAACGTTGCAATGTTCGATATATCATTGGAAGATAAATCAACAACGATTAAATTCAATAATTGATTTAAAGGCGACAAATCACTAATGTTATTATTAGCCACATTCAAATGAGTTAGATTCGTAAGTTCAGAAATAAAGGAGATATCTTCTAAGTCATTGTTTCTTAACGATAACTTCTCTAAATTTCGAAGGCATTTAACCCCTACAGCAATTTCGGGAGCGTTAGATAATTTTAAATCGAGAGATAATTCTGTAATTTCGTCAAGTTCATTTTGAGTTAATTCTGAAGCCATTCCCGTGATGACATTTCTTTCGATCAATTGTGTTTTAATCTCAGTGACTAGAATTGAATTATATACGACAAATACATCTTCATAGATGACGGTATTATCTTTATTATTGACTACTCGAAGGTCCCCTCTTCCAGAACCAATAATCTCGATGTTATTATTATCAGTAACCCTGAGAATATCTGGTTTAGATGAGGTAACAGTATAGGTTTCTTTCGGTAATTTATCGAGACCGAACGAATAAGTTTTACCCAAATCGAGTTTTAAAAGATCCGTCGATAAAATGACTTCTTCAACATTCTCGTTTTTAGGTAATATTAATAAAATTCGAGGTTCACTAACGATGGCACCTGATTTTGCACGGATAGTTACTTGCCCTGCAGAATCAGCGGTTAATACACCATCAACGATACGTGCATTAATCAAATTTTCACCAACAATTTCATATTCTACCGCTCCATCTAAATTCGAGGTTTCAGCGGTTAACGTATAAGCGTCTTCAATAAAAGCATAATCATCCCCAACTAATTCAATCGTTGGTTTTTGTGTAAATGCGTTACATCCGGTAAAGAATAAAAAAACAAGCATCAATAAAAAGGTTTTAGCAATTTTTTTCATGTCTTCCTCCATAAATGAATAGTTGACATAAATATATCACAGAAAAAGATGAAAATCAACCTGGTAAGATTAAATACAAAACAAGATAAAAAGAAAAAACACCCGAAGGTGTTTATTCGACATGGATTTTTCCGGCAATGTATTTTAAGGCTTCTTCATTGCGTTTGGTCGGGAAGAGTAGTAACGTTGTCTTTTCTTCCATCCCTGATTTTATCTTTAAAGTCAGTGAACTTCTCGTTTTAAACAACATCAGCATTCCGATTAAAAAGAAGAATGCGGCTCCCCCATAAATGTAGAGGGTATAAAATGCAGCAAGAGGAACATAAGCAACTAATAAACCACTGTAATTACCATACAAAATCGCCCCAAAGATTAAAACAATTAAGAATCCAATGAAGCGTTTGAATCCGGTTCCTCGAGGATACTCTAAATAATATTCAAACCGATGAATCGAACGAATATCAATTTCATTCATGATTCTTCGTTTCACTTTTTTACCTTTTTCAACTTCAAGACCATACGTATAGATAATCAAGCGTTTGTTCGTTAACATCATCGAACAAATCTTTCCTTTAGCCTTCATATCTTTAAAGTTTTTTTGAATTGATTCATTCTTTTGAAGAATGACATTGCCTTGAATATTCTTTTTCATCGGATCAACTCCCATAATACAATTCTTTATACTGTATTTTAAACTATTTTATAGCATTTATCAACAACTTGACAAATAAAGCATCTTTTTGAGTCAATTTATTCTTTGCTATAAAGTTTCTTACTCGTAACCGTCGATTTTGAGTATGAAAATCGACGAATGAATTGTTCTAAAATGACAACGATGATAATGAGGAGTAACGTCCAAGCAAAAACTGAAGCGTAATCTAAATTGACTTTGGCTAAATACAGTGAATTACCAATGGAATTTTGGGTTTGTGATAAATACTCTGCCATCACTAATACTTTTATTCCTAAACCCGCTGATTGTAATAATACCGTTTTAATTTGAGGACCGATGAGCGGTAAGTAACAGTAACGAACGCCATCCATGATAGAATCATCTTCTAATTTAAATACATCGATGAATTCTTGTTCGATATTTTCGATGCCATCAGAAATGGCTTGGAAAATCAAAGGAAAAATCATTAAGAAGGTGATTAGATAGGGGGTGATAACAAACCCAAAGATAATCAATAAGATGACAACGATGGAAATAACTGGTATCGTTCTAAGAAATGTGACAATAGGTCTTAAAATGTAACGTATTTTGGTATTTAAACCTGATAATACCCCTAAAGTCACACCCATAATGGAAGCAAATAACAAAGCCACGAATAGTCTAAAGAGCGTTAAGAAGATTGCTTCTAGCTGATTGCCTTGAGTAAACAACCCAAAAAATGCCTTTAACGTTAACAACGGTGAAGGCATGACAATCTCATTATCAATGAGAATAGATGCAATAATCCAAATGATGAATAGAATAAATACACTGCCAATAGACCATAAGTTTTTCTTCATTTGAACTCCTTAAGGTTGATAATAAAAAGTTTCATCAGGTAATTCATTTCCAATTAATGCTGGGTTCATTTCCAGAATCATATTAAAATAGTTCTCTAGTGCCGCTTTTGAGTCAAGGGCACTCGTAAAGGCTAAATGACTGTTAGGAATAGCGGCTTCAACGATTGCGGCTGAAAACCCAATTTTGAGTTCTTCAGCGAGAGCTCCTGTTTCACTTGGATATTCATTTGCTTTTTCTATTGATTTTTTTAAATCAGTTAATACTTGATTCACTTGACGTTTTGTTAACGTGTTTGATACAAAAATACCCGATTGAGGATAACTCGATTCACCGGTCACTTCTTCATAAATTTCTTGTATATCAATGATTTGTAAATTAGATACTTTTGAAGCAATCGTTGAGAGTGATGGTTCAGCGACCATCACGATTTTTGAATTATCGGCCATATAATACGCAGCCGCATTCGCTACTGAATCTAGATAAGTGATTGTTACGGTGATATTAAGTTCAGCTAATAAAGATTTGATAATAATATCAGAGGTTTGATTTTGCCCGAAAACAATAATTTCTTGACCTTCTAAAGAAGCCATATCAAATGTTGTTTTATCTTTGGAGATTAAATAATAATTGCCCCAGACAATCGTTCCAGCAAAGGTAAAATTAGATCCTGCTTGTACTAATTTCGCACCTAGATTGGTCGGAGCTAAGATGATGTCATGGGTTGGTATTCCTGTCGTAAATGCTGCAACCAATAAATCGGGTCCATTCACCACATCAACGTGGTATAACTCTTTATCTTCTTGCATGTATAGTTGAGCGAGTGTTGGTGAACCAGCAGGGGTTATAATCCTTAATTGAGTTCTAGGCTTACATCCTAAAAGTAATAACGAAAATACAATAAGCGTTAAAGTAGCTACAATTTTCTTCATATGAGTCTCCTATAAAGTGAGGAAAGGGACTTGACCCAAACAGTCAAATCCCTTAGGGTTAAAATTTGGTATAATAATCTCTTTTCTTGTAATGGGTATGTAACAATTCATGCGCTTCGTGTGAAGCAGGATGTTTTAAGAATTCAGCGTAAACTTGCTTAACCGCTTCACTCTCATGCGATTTACGGAAAGTAGCATTTTGGTCGATGTTATACAAAACCTTTGCCCGTTTTTCACGAACATCAACTTTTGCTTGCATCTTCGCTGTGACGATCGGTTGACCGCCACCGTTGATACAACCGCCGGTACAACCCATGAATTCAACGAAGTGGTATTGTTTTCCTGACGTCTTTATATGTTCTAAGAATTCACCGATGGCTTTTCCGCCATGGACGACCGCGACATTCACATCCATGCCTTGGACTTTATAAGTTGCTTCTTTGATATTTTCTAAACCTCGAACATCATTAAATTCAATGGGTGTGGAATGACCTTCTAAGATTTCAGTGACCGTTCTTAACGCTGCTTCCATAACACCGCCCGTCACACCAAAGATGGATGCTGCGCCGGTGTATTCAGCCAATTGACCAAACGGTTTGATGGGTTCAAGTTCATTGAATTTAATACCACGATGTCTAATTAGTCTTGCAAGTTCTCTTGTGGTTAAAACGATATCAACGTCTTTATATCCATCACGACCCATTTCTGGTCTTAAAGCTTCGGCTTTTTTTGCAACGCAAGGCATAATTGAAACTGAGACGATATCTTTCGGTTCTAAGTTTAATTTTTCTGCATAATACGTTTTAATTAATGCGCCCGCCATTTGTTGCGGTGATTTACAAGAAGATAAATTTGGAATGAATTCAGGGTAATAGAGTTCAAGGTAGTTGACCCATCCTGGTGAACAAGAAGTAAACATCGGGAGGACTCCACCATTTTGAACACGGTTAATGAATTCTGTTCCTTCTTCCATAATCGTTAAGTCGGCAGTAAAATTGGTATCCATGATTTCATGGATGCCTAATTCTTTTAAAGCCGCAAACATTTGTCCTTCGACGTTTGTACCAATTTTATAGCCGAATTCTTCGCCTAATGCAGCACGTACTGATGGAGCAACTTGAACGATAACTGTTTTTTTAGGATCACGAATCGCTCTTTCAAAAGTTCTAATATCATCTTTTTCTCTTAATGCACCGGTTGGACAAGATTGAATACATTTACCGCAGTAGATACAACCTGCATCCTCAAGATTATGGAATAAAGCTGGTCCAACATAGGTTTGAGAACCTCTTCTGTTAAAGTTTAAAATGCCTAATCCGGTATAGTGTTCGCAAGCACTGACACATCTTCCGCATAAAATACATTTAGATGAATCAACGACGATCGCTTTTGATGTATCGTTGAGCATCGAATCTTTATGTTTAAATAAATCAGGATTCGAATAATCATTATCGACGTTAAAACGTCTTAATAAATCTAAGAATTCACAATTGGTTTCTCTTGAACATTTCCAACATTCGAATTTATGATTTCCAGCAAGAAGTTCTAAGTTCGTTTGAACCGAGTTATAAACATCTTTTGAATTGGTCGTTATAAACATGCCTTCCGATACTTGCGTACGGCAAGCCGGTTTTAACCCTTTTTGACCTTCTACTTTGACAACGCAAACACGGCAGTTACCTTCTTCATGAATGCCTTCTAAAAAACAAAGTCTTGGAATATCGACACCCGCAACTTCTGATGCTTTTAAAATGGTGTAATCAGAAGGTACCGATACTTGTGTTCCGTTGATTGTTAAATTCACGAGATTAGACATGATGTTCACGACTCCAATCTTCTGGTTTAGAAGAGATCGCATTCACTGGACATGCTTTCTTACAAGCACCACAGCGAATACATATATCTAAATCAATAAAGTGTTTTTGTTTGACTGATCCCGTTATTGCATTGACTGGACAGTTCTTTGCGCATTTGGTACAACCGATACAATTATCTAAAACAACATAATTTGTTAGATTACGACAAACACCGGCTGCGCAGACTTTGTCGACAACATGTTGTTCATATTCTTTACGGAAATGTTTTAATGTCGATAATACCGGATTTGGCGCTGTTTGGCCAAGTCCGCATAAAGAAGTATCTTTGATCATGTTGCCAAGATATTCTAAAACCTCTAGATGTTCTAAGGTGCCTTCACCATCACAAATCTTGTTTAAGATGTCCAGCATTCTTCTGGTTCCTTCGCGACAAGGCGTACATTTACCACACGATTCATCCACGGTAAATTCAAGATAGAATCTCGCAACGTCAACCATACAGTTGTCTTCATCCATGACAATCATACCGCCCGAGCCCATCATGGAGCCTAACGCGATTAAGTTATCAAAATCGATCGGCGTATCTAAAGATTCTTCAGTAATGCAGCCGCCTGAAGGACCCCCGGTTTGAACGGCTTTGAATTTACGGCGGTTAGGAATGCCTCCACCTATATCAAAGATGACTTCTCTTAAAGTCGTTCCCATCGGCACTTCGAGTAATCCGGTGTTCGCAATTTTTCCACCTAAGGCAAAGACTTTCGTTCCTGAAGATTTTTCAGTTCCAATGGATTTAAACCAATCAGCACCTTTTAAATAAACGACAGGAACGTTCGCAAATGTTTCAACGTTATTGACGTTTGTTGGATGTCCCCAGAGACCTTTGACAGCAGGGAACGGTGGTTTCAATCTTGGCATACCACGGTTACCTTCAATCGAAGCCATGAGAGCTGTTTCTTCACCGCACACGAAAGCTCCGGCTCCGAGACGAATCTCTAAGTCAAAATCAAATCCGGTATTAAAGATATTTTTACCGAGTAAACCAAGCTCTTTTGCTTGCGCAATCGCGTGATTTAATCGTTCAATTGCTAAAGGATATTCAGCGCGGCAATACACGTAACCTTGATTAGAACCAATGGCATATCCGCAGATTTCCATGGCTTCAATCACAGAGTGAGGGTCGCCTTCTAATACGGCACGATCCATGAACGCGCCTGGATCGCCTTCATCGGAGTTACAAATAACGTATTTAATCGGATCAACGGATTTAGAAGCAAATTCCCATTTCAAACCAGTTGGGAATCCACCGCCGCCGCGACCTCTTAATCCACTTTTCTTCATTTCATCGATGGTTTCTTTGGGAGACATGGAAGTCAAAACTTTACCAATGGCTTGATAACCATCTTTCGCAATGTATTCATTGATGTCTAAAGGATTAATGTTACCGCAGTTTCTCAAAGCGATACGTTTTTGTTTTGAATAGAACTTGAGTTCACTGAAGTTCTTTACTTTCTTTTTATCGACCGGGTCCGTCACGATTAAACGTTCAACCGGACGACCTTTTAAGATATGCTCTTCACAGATGTCGCTGACATCGCTAACACGGACATGAGAATAAAAGATTTCATCGGGATAAACGATGACAACCGGTCCTTTTTCGCATAAGCCAAAACAACCGGTCATAATAAGACCTGCTTCTTCACGAAGATTCATTTGGGTTAAAACTTTATCAAATTCATTACGAATTTCTTTTGAATGGGAGCTCAGACATCCCGTACCGCCACAGATTAATATCTGGATTCTTTCTAACATAATAACACGCTACCTTTTAATGGTGCCAAGCATATAACGATCTAATCGGTTGCCTGCTATTAAATGTTCTTCTACAATCTCTGCGACCATTCGTTCTGAGACTTTCGCATAGATTGTTCTTGTACCATCTTGTTCAACGATTTCAATAATCGGTTCAAAGGCGCATTCACCCATACAGCCAACTTGGGTGACGATGACGTCTTTTAAATGATGGGCTGATATTTCCTCTAAAAATTTGTTCATCACCGGTCTTGCACCAGCGGCGATGCCGCACGTTGCCATCCCGATTTGGATGCGTGTACCTCCGTTGTGGTATCGCATATCCATGGTTTTGATTGCTTGATCACGGAGTTTCTTCAGATCCTCTAGTGATTTCATAGGGTCCTCCTCAGGTTAAAAATATTGTCTTTGATATATGATTTTAAATACGTCATGATGGAGGGTTCTGTTATAGGCACACCGTCTAAGATGGAATAAATGGTGCCTAAATCAAAAGTAAAGGTAGAATCATCCACTACATGCTTGTATTTTAAGTCCTTAAGTTCAGGGTGAATCATTAATACAAATAATGTATCTTCAATCGCGCCTAAAGGCGGCGTATTGATGTGATTAAGTTTGAATGTCGTCTCAATAACCGTTCCTAATCCAATGCTTGAGTCGATGATTAAATCACCCTCTGCTAGATTAGAAGCCATTTTAAGAAAGGGAATGCCTAAGCCAACGGTTCTAGTATTTCGAGTGGTAAAGAAAGGGTCTGTGACTTTCGATAAAACCTCATTTGACATACCTTGACCATTGTCTTTAATGTTTAAAGAAAGTAAATTATTCTTGGTATTTTCTTCAATTGATATCTCTATCATTGAAGCTTTAGCCGCTATTGAATTTTGAGCGATATCTAAAATATAAAGCGATAAATCATTCATTTTGAAAATACCTAAAAAAAGCATCTATTGATAAACTTTCAAGGTCAATCGTGTTGTGCTTTTTTGCTTCGGAGATCTGTAATAAATCATGAGCATCCGAATTGTAAAAGATGAAGTAGCGCGATAATCCGTATTGAGAAACTATTAATTCATCGCAACTTGTGAGTTCTATTCCATTCATTTGATATTGATCTAATCGTTCAATGATATTTGAACTAGGACGATCAATATGAGCTAAAACGATACGGTATTCATAAGGTTTCAATACCTTCATTAACATTTGATAATCTATCATCAATGGTTCGCTTGAGATATAAGGAAAAGATTCAATAACGAAATCTTCCATATCTGTGATACTCGCAAGCCCATGACTATTTCGAACAAGGGGTCGGAATTGATCTAGTACTTGATCAAAACGCATTGCCTCTTCTATTGTTTTAAAATAGATCAGTAGATGTTCACCTGTTTTTAAAGTAACTTCAACACCAGGAATGAGGAGAAAATCATAACTTTTCGACAGTTCATAAATCACCGGTAATTGTTTTAAACTATTGTGATCAGTTATGGATATGATATCTAACCCTTTAAGCATTGCCATATTGAGGATGTTATTGGGTGTCATTAACAAATCGGCACAGGGACTTAAAACCGAATGAATGTGAAGATCATAATGATATATCATAAACAACCACGGTCTTTCAAATCAATGATCACTTCATGGGTTTTAAGACTTGTCGCAATCAAAGCAATGGATTCTTTATCTGCTCTTTCAATCATCGCTTGTGATATCTCTTGATTCTCCGTAATAATAATAGCTGGTATCTCTAATAAAACCGCAACAGCGATGGTATTAAGATTAGATATAACACTGATTAATATACATCCTTTAGAAGCGCTTCGCATGACTACACTTAATAAATCGCCTGCATAAACACTTTCATAATGATTTTCTAACGTGTCTGTATGATTCATCAGATGATACTGATTTGTCATAATATCTTTAATGAGCATCGTAACTGTCCTCCGTGATATAAAACTTGAGTTTTAAAACAGTTCCGTTCACATCAGATATCAGTGACATGTCATCTGATGAATTTTTGATATTGATTAATCCCAGCCCAGCCCCAAAGCCATTGAGTCTTGATTCTTCATTCGCCGTGGTATATCCTTGGGTCATCGCAAGACTAATATCTTTAATGCCAGGTCCAGAGTCAATAAACTGTAAATATAAGATATTATTTTCAATACTCAGATCACCGTAACCGCCATGACTATGGATGACGATATTAATCTCAGCTTCGTAACAAGCTACACTGACTCTTTTAATAAAATCAAATTTCAATTTCATTTGTTTTAACGTTTTTTTGATATCAGAAGACATTGCACCCGCTAAATCAAAATCAAATGCTTTGATTTCGTAATGCTTCCTTATAGTATTCATTTTTTGGCGGTAATGCCTTTAATACCTTTTGAATAAAGTGCACCACTTAAATTAAACATCGTTAAATCAGTTCCGATTAAAATGATACCCGATTCATTCGCAACTTCGATGACTTGAGAAGCAGGAATTTTACCTCTGACCAAAATAACAACGTTAATATCAAGCATTTCAGCGGTTCTAATCGATTGATTAGTGGTAAGTCCTGTTATTAAAGCTGCGTTCTTTAAAATCGATTCATCTTTCACTGTATTCATAATCATGAGTGCATCACTCATGAGATCAGAACAAAATCCAAATGTAATCTCTTTATCTGGGTTGTAAAGATCTTCTGTATAAACTGTACATTGATAATCTTTGACGATCTCAGATAGTTTCATGAAGCGTTCCTCATTTGAGCGACGATTTCTTTCGCTTTTTGGACTGTTGAGTTCCCGTATACTTGGCTATTGACCGTAATGACGGGTGCGAGTCCACAAGCACCGATGCAACGGGTTGCTTGAAGCGTGAATTTACCGTCTTCTGAGGTTTGTCCCGCTTTCAATTTTAATTCATCGCTAAACGCATCTAATAAGCCTTGAGAACCTCTCACGTAACAAGCTGTTCCTAAGCAAACATTAATGACGTTTTCCCCTTTTGGTTCAACAGAAAATTGGCCGTAAAAGGTTACGACACCGTTGATTTTAGCGATACTTTCATTTAATCCTTCCGCAATAATCTTTTGGATTTCAATTGGTATGCATCCAAATATGGATTGTGCGTCGTGCAGAGTAGGCATCAATGGACCCGGTTTTAGTTTGTTTTTTTCCATTGAAGCGTACAATTTGGCAAGTTTCTCTTCAGTAATCTGAATTTTTATGCCCACAGTAGTAATTTATCTCCTTTCATCTATTTTAAGCATTCTAATTATAACATGGATTTAAATAAAAAAAAAGCGTACAAAAACGCTTTCTTTCTATGAAAACGGTGTTATCTTTTTTTATACATCACAAACCAAATTATATTTGATATAAGTGCAATAATAAAAATACCACCTAAGGCTAAATACTGCCAATATCGAAGGATGAATTTTTGTTCAGATTGTTCACCACTAAAGTCGATGTCAGGGAGTTCGTAATCGAAATCTGGGGCCTTTTCACGGACAACGACTTCTAAGGTCTTTGTCAGTTCACTGACGCCTGATTTATTTTTGAAATCAAGACTAATATGATAGACCCCTTTTTCAGTTGAACGAGCGGTGTAAGAGTCAAATAGAACAAATACATCATATTCCACCATCCCTGAAAGTTCACCGCTATTGATGAGTAACTGTGTAAAATCTGATAATCCTAAAACCGTATTGTTATAAACCATGATCACAGAGGTATCTAAATAGACCACCGGACCTATGACATCCGTGACTTGAACGCTAATGGTTTTGTCTTGAATGTTTCCGCTTGAATCAGAAACTGTTAATACAACCGGATAGGTTCCAATCACTTTCATACTAGGGGTATATAAATCCGTTTTGACATTGATTGAAGCAGTTAAATTCAAATCATAATCATCCATGACGGTTTGTGAGGCGATGACATCTTGAATGGTTAATACAGCATTATAACCAATCACAAACGATTCTGGCCCACTAAAAATGGGTGACGCTTCATCGATAACCTCAACTTCAACGACAAAGAAAGTGGTGTTATTGCTGGAATCTGTCACTTTAAAAGTAACTTCGTAAAGTCCTAGGATTGATTGATATAAAGTATAATTATCCTCAACCAATTCTATTTGATTGGAAATATCACCATCGACGTTATCTGAAGCGCTTAAGGTGTTCTTGATACTTTCGATGGTTAATGTATTGGGATAACTTAAAACGATTGTGTTATTCCCTGAAATCATTGGTTTCGTCACATCGACGACTTTCACAAGAACACTAAAATACGTCACATTTCCACTAGAGTCCGATACAGAATATTCTACTAAATATTCACCGACCGTCCCTATATTCGCTGTATAAGCATCATTCGTCACGATAATTTGATTTGAGACATCGCCTTCAATGGCGTCATAGGCACTGAGCCCCGCTGTAATTTCAGCTAAGGTAAAAGGATTATCAATATTGACAATAACGACTCCAGAACCGTTATAATAAGGACCGTTGATATCAATCAGATTGCCTATCACAAACGGTTCATAACTGGTGAAACTCGAACCTTCTTCAAGAATTATCCCATTGACATTATGGGTTAATAGATAGTCATTATTATCATTGATCGTGATGCTAATATAGTTAGCATTGGTTGGGGTTTGAAAGGTAAAGGATCCATAATAGGGTTCGCTTGAATGCACAAACAAATCATAATTATCATAAGATATGATGTCGATTTCATCCTCGTTTTCATAATAGGAAATCGTCCACGATATTTCTCCCGGATCATATAAATCTCTTGGGAATGATAGTGTATAGTAAGTATGTGCTTTAATAGCGAAATTATCATTACTTGATAATATACCATTCGAATACGTAAAATTGTCCGTAGACAAGTAGTTCTTACCTCCTGGTAAATAATGCGGTGAATAGGTATCCGCAGAAACCGTTTGAATCATTGGGATAAAACCAAGCAAAACAGCTAAAACCAGTATCAATTTCTTCAAAAAAAATCATCTCCTTGCATAAATATTACACAGGAGATGATTTCTTTCTCTATTTAATTATTTATTGAATTCATTTCATTTAATTCTTTGAGCCTTCGATAAAATGTTCTTTTCGAACCTAAGCCGCTTTGCTTTACAGCTTCCTCAATAGAAATGATGCCGTTCATATAACGTTTTTGTATCTCTTTTAATATGACAAATGATACCGTCTGTTTTTTTCTTCCTGGACTGTCTTTACTTTTATGATCATAATACTTCGAAACTTTATCAAATAAGAAAAGATAGTTTTTGATTAAATCCGTACGATTATGATCATCTACAATAAGATTTCCAATTGTCATTAATTCCCGTGTCGCAAGTTTTCTAAGGACGCTGGAAATTGTTTTATAGATGTCATTTGTATCTATTTCCTTCTCAATGATATCTTGGAAAAATGATTTACTTTTAAGAGTTAGTTGATCACCTCCATAGATTTTCTTTGAGTCAAGTGTCAATAAGAAAGGTTGATAGTAATCAATGTTACTGGCATCTAATTCTTCCCTTAAATTAACTCTATTTTTGGGAATTGTCCTCTCACTAATAAAAATAGGAGTCATATTCGAACGATAGTATTGCTTCTCTCTCAACGTTAAATCAATTCCAGGGATATCAAGATTTGGAAATGCGTCTAAGATGTCATAATATGGTTCAAATATATATTGGTAAGATTCATTAGCATATAGTTCATATGAGAGTTTGGCTATCACAAAAAAGATATTGTCTTTATAAGTGTAAGTTATATATCCTTCAACACTATAAATCAGGTTTGAACCCATTATTTTAATTGCGTGCTCGTTCACCATTATCCCTCCATTAATTTCAAATATGATTTTTTAATAATATGTTCATATCGATATTTTAAAATGTGTTTATAAAATATTTTTTGAGCGTTGGTTAATTCATCCTCGGTATCAATAAATTGACATATTTTATTAATATCAATCTTTAAATACATACGTTTTAATGCTTTGTTACACTCTTCGAATTGAAGACTGTGAATGATTTCGAAGTAAGAACTTTTTTTGTTATTTATTCTTATTTGAGATGTAGGATATTTAAATGTCATATCATCTAATATTGTTTTATTCATTATAGCTTCACTCATAAGCTCCTCTGTATTTCTTCTTGGAAATAAAGAGGAACCATTATCAAATAT
>CAYIYY010000008.1:0-17929 GCA_964367605.1 uncultured Candidatus Izemoplasmatales bacterium
TAATCGTATTGTGGATATGTTTTGATTGATTCAATGACACCCACAAAAGTATTATTTTGATAAACTTCAAGTCCAATCAAATCAGCTTCATGAAATTCGTTTTTCTTTAAATCTTTTGGTTTTTTATTTTCAGAATAAAGTGAAAAACCTTTGTATTTTTCAACTAAATTAATATCATTAATACCCTCAAACGTCAAAAGATCAAAGCCTTTATGACTTCGGTAACCACTTATTTTGACAAAGATCTTCTCGCCATTATAATCAATATAGGTTAGATTATTTTTGTGATATCGATCTGACTTAAAATCAGTCTCACTTATCACTTTGACTTCCCCTTTGATTCCATGCGTATTGACAATCTTCCCGATGAGGATATAATCGATATTTTGATTCATTATTTCATCCCTTTTTGACGGTAGTATAATTTTGGTGTTCGATCTAAATTATAAACTCCCCAATGTTTCTCTGGTTCTAAAGGATTATTTGAACCTTTCCATGGTTCATCAAAAGCTTCAAATAAAAACATTGTCACTTTTTGATCTAAAGCCCATTGATCGATTTGTTTCAAATAAGTCGCTTGTGCTAATTCATTTGTATCTTCTGCATTCATTTGACCGCTTGAAGTTGTTGCCCATCCAAACTCGGTAAAGATGACTTGTTTTTTGGGGTAAGTTTTCAACGTATCATTATAATCTTTAATCGTCGCTTTAACCGCATCCGCTAACTTTACTCTAATCCACAGTGGATAAGAATGAATACTTATAAAATCAACAACTTTCGCAATCGATTGACAGTGTTTATTCCAAGCAAATGCCCCTTCACAAAATGTGACTGGAACGTTCACTAATTTTTTTAAATAAAGGACGTGTTCTGCTAGTTTTTCAGCAGGCATTAAATTATGATGCCATTCAGAAGTGTTTTCATTTCCGACAGCAACCGCTAAAATGATGTCTTGATATTCATTAGCTAATTTTGCGAGTAAATCGAGTTGTTTAAAATTATTCACTTTGTTCATTTCAATTTCTTCAACACTATGTAATCCACCCCATGGACAATGAGGATTCGATATTTCACCTCTAGGCTCAACACCCAGCATAACTTTGAAGTTTAAGTTGTTTTCACGAATTACTTTTAAAACTATTTGCGCATGATCATAGGGATCATACATTCTTAAATACTCGAACTGACCTTCTAATATTTTTAAATCCTCAAGAATCTCTTGATAAGTCGGATAGACTTTCGTAATCGGACTTTGATTTTCTCTGTAACCTGAGTAACATATTCCTCGACCAAATTTTAACATGTTGTTCTTCCTCCTAAACATGAAAATTTTACCATAAAACCATGATTAGTTCAACCTAAAAAAAAGGAAACAAAAAAGCCGAAAATCGGCTTCTAAGTTTATCTTGAAAGTTCAATCTCTCCAGCAGCTTGTAATGCTTTTTTAGTAACAATTGGCCCCACTAATTCATAAATTAAAGTACCTACTAAAATAATGGTACGAATCTGCGATCCCATCTCTGGATTTAAAACTTGAGTCGCAATCAGTGATAACCCAATAGCTACACCGGCTTGAGGTATTAAAGCATATCCTAAATATTTTTGAATCTTTGGATCCGCGTGGGTAGCTTTCGCTCCCAACCACGATCCGAATATTTTACCTGCAACACGTGTGAGTATATAAATAATTCCAATGATTCCAACCTTAAGTAATAAAGATAAATTCAACTCAGCACCGCTTAATACGAAGAACATGATAAATATGGGCGGTGTAATATAATTGATTAATCCATTAACTTCATCATATTTATTGCTTGTATTGGCAAATACAGCACCTAAAGCCATACACGCTAATAACGCAGAGCCGTTTAAATAGGTTGTTATGAATAATGTTAAAAATACAGCAGCAATCACCAAACTGATTCGGTTTCCCCTACCCGTGAACCATCTAACGGCGAAAGTAACGATAATACCGAAGATTCCACCGATTCCAATTGAAAGAATGATTTCCCAGAAAGGAGCCAATATTTGCATGAATACTGAGGAATCAGTTGATCCTGTTTTGCCTAATATATTAGCGATAGCGACACAAATGCCAAATAGCATAATGGCAACTGAATCATCAATTGCGACGACAGAGAGCAATGTATTCGTTAAATCACCTTTAGCTTTATACTGTTTGACGACCATGAATGTCGCAGCAGGTGCCGTTGCGGCCGCAATCGCAGCTAAAACTAAAGCAAATCTGATATTGGTTAAGTCAAGTTGTCCTGTGATTAGGAAGTAAAGAATCACAGCTACAAAGACAAATAAGACGCCAAATAATGCTTCTAAGACTGCGATTACGATTGGTCTTGTTCCCATTTGTTTAAAATAGGATATTTTCAGTTCATTACCAATTGAAAAAGCAATGAAACCGAGAGCGACATTTGATACAATTTCCATTGTTTCAATGGCGTCACCACTAATCAAGTCTAAAATCGAAGGTCCAATTAATAACCCTCCGACTAAATATCCAGTGACGTTAGGCAATTTCACATATTTTGCGACCTTGCCAAAAAGAAGACCGGTAACGATCAATATACCGGCATATAATAACGCATTTAAATCCATAAAATCAGCACCTTATTTCTTATAACCTTTGATAAAATCAATCGGTAGAGTAAACACTATTCCTGTATTGGGTTTTGACAAATCGCCAGCGATGCGATCAATGACATTCAAGACAACATCGATTTGTTCTTCTTCTAAAGCCATCAAAATGACTCTCGATTCAGACCGAGGACCATCGAATAAAAATTTGAGTGATCCTAAAATATTCATGTCATCTGATTCAGAAAGCATTCTTCCCATTCCAGTACTATTGATAATGGTTGCTCCTTTGATTTTTTCTTCTTTTAAAGCAACGAGGAATTTATCCAATTGATGGACATCATTTAATACATAAACCATTAATTTCATAAAGTTCACCTTTTTTCCCTTAGTAGATTATACTCCTTTAAAACTAAAATACAAGTGCAATAAATTTTTTAAACGTTCCTAATTCCGAATGCCCAAGAAACAAAATGAGGAAAACGATCTTGCCAAAACAGCTCGGTATGTGTTGCTTTTTTATCTAAAACAAAGAGACGATGCCTTGAATCTGTAATTTTTTCGGTTAGGATTTGATCAAATTTTTTGGCATCTTTTACACATGTAAAAACCGATAAAAGCCGATTTTCTTTTCCACCCATATCATGATAAATTTTTGTGTTTTCGAGATAATTTTTATTCGCTACCCTGTCAAATAAATCCTCTTTCACAATCCAATAGGCGGGTGAAAATGCACCAATTATGCCAAATATATCATTATAAACAGTTCCTAAATATAAAGAAACATTTCCTCCGCAGGAACTTCCGGCAATGGCAGTATTTTCTCTTTCGGGTTTTGTTCGATAATTAGCGTCAATGTAAGGTTTTAAGACTTCAACGATGAATTTGCCATATAAATGAGCTTCAGGTAAAAATAAGGTCCCTTTTGTAAACTTCTTAATCCCCTTTTCAGCTTTTTTGCTAATTGCATTAGTATATTCGGGAATACGGTAAGTATCATCCGAATCAATGCCTACGATGATAACACCTTCGATGATTTTGTTATCAACAAGTTTGGAAATAGAATTTGCAACATCCCAAGAATAACCACTCACGCCTGATGGGTCAACGAGATTTTGACCATCATGCATATATATTACAGGATACTTTGTATGGATATTTTGATAGTAATCGTTTGGAAGGATTACTCTTATTTTTCTTTTTCGATTGTCGAGTTCTTTTATGATAAAATCTAATACTTCAATTTTTTCCATTTTCTTGACCTCCGTTACATTTCATTATAACCCTAGAAATGAAAATTCGCAATGTAACTTTCGATATAGGTATTTATTTCATTAGTGAATATGACAAGAACGATAGTCACATGTTATAATGTGTAGTAAATAAGGAAGTGGTTCTCATGGAAAACAGAATAAATAATCAATTCAAATTAAAATCAAAATACTGTCAATCGGTTAATTTACAATTACCGCTTAATGAGTATCCTAGACCACAATTAGCAAGAGAACAGTGGATTAACTTAAATGGTTATTATGACTATACAATCTATAAGAAGACCCAAGATATTCCTGAACAATACGATGGTAAAATCGTCGTCCCATTTTGTGTTGAAAGTTCATTATCTCAAGTCAACAAACCCTTATTGCCAGATGAAATTATCCGATATAGAAGATTCTTTGAACTACCAGTCATTGATTGTAATCAAGTTGTGTTGCTCCATTTCGAAGCGGTTGATTATTTATCCGAAGTCTTTATAAACAATCAATTTGTTGGAAAAAATCGTGGTGGATATCTACCATTCTCTTTTGATATAACGAAGTACATTAAACAAGGCGAAAATGAGTTGATAGTAAGCGTTGAAGACCCCACTGACACCTTCTATCAAGAGCGAGGAAAACAAGTTTTAAAGCCAAAAGGAATATGGTATACCGCCACTTCAGGCATATGGCAAAGTGTATGGATTGAAATTGTACCCCTAGTTCATTTTGAAGCAGTGAAAATTATTCCAAATGTTGATAATTCGTCCATTAGACTTCATCCAATCGTTATTACTGATGAAAAAAAAGAGGCAAACATTTCTATTTTTGATAAATCAAAGAAGGTGTTCTCTTCCGTCATACCGATTAATCAATTTACAGAAATATTTATTAAGAATCCAAAATTATGGAGACCTGAATCACCTAATCTTTATGATGTCTATATTGAAATAATTGAAAATGAGATTGTTATTGATAAAGTGAAAACATACTTTGGATTTCGAAAAATCCATATTGAAAAGGACGCTCAAGGATTGCCTAGAATTTATCTTAATAATAAAATTTATTTCCAAACTGGCGTTTTGGATCAAGGATACTTTCCTGAAAGTTTATTAACTCCTCCGACTGATCAAGCGATGATTGACGATATTGATACCATGAAATCACTGGGTTTTAATATGTTAAGAAAACACATTAAAATTGAACCAAGACGATGGTATTATCATTGCGATCGAATTGGCATGCTAGTATGGCAAGATATGCCAAGTGGTGGTGATGGGTACATTGGCGATTTTCTCGCTGTTGGATTGCCTAATATCGGGATTCATATTCGAGATAATCGGTATAAGCGATTCCATCGCCATGACTTTAAAGGAAGGCAAGAATTTGAAACGCATTTAAAAGGCATGATTGATCATTTATTTAATCATCCTTCGATTTGCACGTGGGTTCCATTTAATGAAGGATGGGGTCAATTTGACGCTAATCGTATTGGTCAAGAAATTAAAAAACATGACCCATCTAGACTCGTTGATCACGCCAGTGGTTGGCATGATCAAAAAGGACCGGATTTTATCAGTATTCATAAATATATATTTGAAATTAAACAACCCAAAAAAGATGGTATCAGACCGTTTGTACTCTCTGAGTTCGGTGGATATTCACACATTATTTCCAATCATGTTTGGGATGAATCCAACAGTTTTGGTTACAAAATGTTTGACTCAAAGACTTCATTATCAGATGCTTATGAATTGCTCATTCATGATCAAGTATTACCTCTTATCAATTCAGGATTATGCGCCACCGTCTACACTCAGTTGTCAGATGTTGAATTAGAAGTCAACGGATTACTAACGTATGACCGTGAAATCGTCAAAATAGAAAAGTTTATGGTTATTGCATTAAACAAGCAATTAACTGCATCTAATTAATTAAAATGGCCATCCATCGGACGGCCATTTTCTGATTTTATAAGAGGTAAAGAGAAAAAGCGATGAATATTTGAGCGGCGTAATAAGTACTCAAGTTTAGAATTATAAAAGGATTGTTTGATTTACCACCAAAATATATTTGTGCTAAAATCAAATCAGATATTCCAAAAAGAATTGCGCCAATCGTTACGGCCGAGTAAAAACCATCAAAACCAATTGTAATACCATTCATGAAGGCTTGACCAGCGACTAAAAATAATAAGAATGAATAGATGACAGAAGGTATTTTTGAAGGTCCCCAGTTCAATTTTAAAACTTTCGATGCTAAAAACGTTCCGATAGTGATAAATAAGGATATGATAATAGCCCAAAAACTAAATGATCCGTTTATCACCAAAGCTGAATAATAAAAGATATGACCAACCAAGAAACATAAGGTGCCAATGAGAATGATTTGATGATTCTCATTGATGGGCCTTAGTGGCCGTAATGCCAAATAAATGTCTCCCATTAAACCTGCAACCAAACCTAATCCAAATAAAAAGGTTACCGTAGGGTGAGTTAAGTAGATTTTTGAGGAAAGAACTGAGATAACATAGAGTAAAATAAATCCAAAGCTAGCTAAACCTTTGAAAGTTATGGATTGAAGCGGTCTTCCTAATGTTTCAATATAGATGTACAAAGCAACGAACCCAACCGATAGAAAAATAGCAAGATAAATCATATTAATCTCCTTTTATAAATGTGACCCTGTTTATGATTAATTATAACAAATTCATGATTATATACGAGTGGATTTTCAATAATTCATCGCCAAAAATCTACAAATTGTGTATAATAAAAGCAATCAATCAAAAAAAGGGTGAATAACATGATAAAGCGACTATTAAAAATACTATTGATTATGTTTGTATCAATCATATCATTGGCAGTTCTATTTGTCTTAACACTACAAGTATTTGAATATCGTCCTAAAGATGAAACGGACTTATCAATTGAAAACAATCTAGAAAACATCGAAGCAAATCATGTTAATAAAGATAATTCAATAAAAATCATGACTTTTAATATCGGCTATGCCTCCTTAAGCGAAACCGAAGACTTCGTTATGGATGGTGGTGAAAAAGGCAGAATGGATGACAAAAAATCCGTTGAGGCCAATCTTTTAGGTATTGGAAATATTATCACTAATTCAGAAGCAAACATCTATCTATTACAAGAAGTTGACTACAAATCAAGCCGTTCTTACAACACTTTGCAATTTAATTATATATCCAACTTGGTGAATATGCCTGTAACACTTGGGTATAATTACCGATGCATCTTCGTTCCTTTCCCCTTTGATCTCACTCAAATGATGGGAACGGTGAATTCGGGAATTGTAACAGCAACTGATTATTATGTTGAAGACGCCACTCGAATTCAATTACCGGGTGAATTCTCATGGCCATTAAGATTAGCGAACTTGAAAAGATGCGCCGTTATCACAAGACTGCCGATTTCTGGTTCTGATCAATATTTAGTCATCATCAACGTGCATTTATCAGCTTATGATGATGGAACGATGAGAATTCAAGAAATTGAAGCATTGCAAACGATGATGCAATATGAATATGATTTAGGTAATTATGTCGTTGTGGGTGGGGATTTCAATCAAACGTTCCCTAATGCATATACAAAGAATCAAGATGGTACATATGAGTATCTATTTGAACTCAAAGATCCTAATTACTGGCAAGCCTTTGGACTAGATGATGAATGGTTCGTTGGAAATAATTGGCAATTTGCTAATGATGTTACCAATCCCACTTGTCGTTTATTACATCAACCACTTGATACAGTTAACGAAGAAAACAATCAATATTATGCAATAGATGGTTTTATTGTCAGTGCTAACATCGATATCCAATCTGTTACCACAAGAGATGAAAATTTCAAATATAGCGATCACAATCCCGTCGAATTAATTATTAACCTCAAACCGTAAAAAAAGGCCGATTGGCCTTTTCTTTTTATCTATTTATATAATTGTAGTCCGTCGACTAAAACATTAAATACAAGATACCTAATAAGATTCCACCAATTATTCCAACAAATTTTTTACAAAGGAACCGTGTTTCTTGCCTAAGATAGATTACTGATAATCAACTATTCAAAAGAATATTTGTTATTTCATTCGTTTGATTGACGATATTATTAACTTCATAATAAGGTAGATTCAATGTCATGCATGCTTCATACATTTTCTGACATTCTCTTTTTAAATATTCTACCAGTTTAGTTAAGGCTTGATCATCTAAGTGTGAATACCAATGGTTAGTTGTACTTGGACCATATTTTTTGAGTTCTTCAACCTTTTTAACCGTATCAACTAGTCGATACCCTAAAAATACAACTTTGATTTTTGAAGGGTATTTATCTAACAAGTGACGAACAAAATCGGGTTGGAAATGAACACCTTCAAAAATATAGTCAATGTGGTTTTTCATGACAGTTTGAATCATAACTTCTAGATAGGGCCTTAATTGATTTGAGACGGTGATATCACTGGCATCAGGATTAATTCCAATGGTTTTATTCCCCTTAGCTAACGACATCATCAGTAGATCGGATGAAAAATACCCGATTTTTTTCTCTTTGACCAATCGATTAGTTATTAATGTCTTTCCTGACTTTGCAATTCCTGTAATAATATATAACATCCTAAAACCTCACTTCTTAAGCAATTGATGATAATGATGATAATATTGGCCAAGGATTCCTCGGTAATAGGGTTTCCAAGGTTTGTTTCGACTGTAGTAATGGATAATAACCGTATTTTTTTTAATCCACTCATGCGTAATTTTATCTATTTTTTTTATTTGTCTTATATCATACAATATCTTATATCGATCACTTAAATTATAGACTAATGAATCAAGCATTTTCGTGTATCTACCATAAAGTGCCGTAAATACATCTTGATCGGGCAAAAAGAGTCGAATTCGATTATTAATAACATAATCAATGATATCTTTTATATCCATCTTTTCTCTCAATAAAGGTAGATTCATCAAAATGACTCCACTGTTAAAATAGGGGGTCTCTTTTGGAATTTTCAATCGGATGCTATTCAGTTTTTGTCCGCTTTTAAAGACATGAGAACAGGCCATAAAATAGTAATGATCAAACGGCATGTAATAAAGATCTTTCAAAGAATTGATAATGACAATATCTGGGTCAAGATACAAAATTCTATCTAGATGATTTGGAAGATAATTTGGTGCAAATAAACGAAAGTACATTTCGCTTGGATACCGTTTTGACGTTGGAAATAAGGAAATCTTTTCTTCAGAAACTCGAATAGGAAATAATGTCAAACGATCTTCATTGACGCTTTTTTTTACATCATAAAATTGATTGTCTGTTAATGATCGATGAAGAACATAGACATGAACTAAACATTCTCGATTATTCATCAACAACGACTTTAACATGACGCATAATTGTGTTAAATACCCTTTATCTAGGGTTACTAAAATGTTCATACAAGTTAATTCCATATGGATTTTCCTATCTTATTTGCCTGAAATATGAATAAAAGACCGGAAACGAAAGTCTCCGGCCCAACTGTCAATAATTATGGTTGTAATTTTTGTTCAATCCGGCTTTGAGTAATTTTTGTGATTTCCTCATAATAGACTTCATCAATAATATACTTCTTCTTCAAAATATGAAGAGCTCCGAAAATTAATAATGCTGGAACGACCGTCATTGCCAACCTTAAGAACAATCGCATCGAAATCGTTGCATTTTCTAAGAATACAGAATCAGCAGCGTCATTGATAATCATTTCCCAACCGTTATCACCTTGGATGAAGACCGAATTCGATGGTTCTTGAAGTGCCTCATATAAAACTACAAGTTCACTTGGTTCTAATGTACTGAACTCAAAAGTAGAAATGGAAGATTTAAGATTGTTAATGTAAGTCGTTTGTTCAGTTTCTGATAGATTATCAAAATCCTCAATTGATAATGCTGGAATTCCCGTTTGAATCGCCGAGATATAATCTGCTTTTTCTGTCACCGACATTTCATTAAACAAACTAACTTCTTGTTCAAGGGCACTCACGTTTTGACTCATGACATAGACGCCTGAAACAACTAAAACTAAAGTAACGATTAAACCTTGAATAGCAGATGACATTTTCGCAACAAACGGTCTTAATGAGAAAACGATGGCCTCATTACGATCTCCTGTTTTAAATTCATTATATTCAATCGTATTCGTCATATTCACGATAACAACCATATAGAATATGGCTTGACCGCCGAATACAAAGACCCCAAATGCACAGGCAGTAATAATATTGACTGGCAAGAAATCTACCCATCCAATTGCAAGCATCATTGCATAGCCAAAGACGAGAGCGATAAAACTAAAATTCATCAGTTGTTTTCTTGTAAAACGTTTCGCTAAAGCTGAATAAAAACTTTGAATTAAGATATTAGAAATAGCAAAACTTAGAATAAATATCATTGTTAAGGTTCCGTTATAGCCAATTTCTAACCAAAAGAAATTATAACCTAAAGCAGTTAATAATCCGGACCCGACACTATAGAGCATGAGTGCTAAAGATGCCCAGAGTAATTGGTCATTTTTCGCAATGACTTTAAACATTTGTTTAATCGATATTTTTTCTGGTTTCTCAGGTAACACTTCTTTTGGTTCTTTTACTCCAAAAACTGTTAATAGCGAACAAGCAACAAAGAATATGGCAAATGTATAAGAAATGATACTATATCCTCTAACCATTCGTCCAACAGTTGTCAAAGTAATAATCGCATTTCCTGCAAATGCGCCAACCCCAGCAAAAACAACGACTAAGGTTGTAACGGTATCTCGATCTTTCTTATTTTTTGATAGAGCAGGAATTAAAGACCAGTAGGGAATATCATTTAATGTAAAGAACATTTCCCAGAAGATATACATAACAAAGAAAAAGACAACAAATGCCCATCCAGTAGGACGGAAATTAAACATAAAAATAATAACAATCGCCGTCAGTAAAGCACCAATCAAAATCCAAGGTCTAAATTTACCCCATTTTGTATGTGTGTTTTCTACGATTGAACCCATCACAGGATCATTGACGGCATCCCAAATTCTACCAACAACTAACATAATACCAATCACAGTAAATTGTGTTGCAGATAATCCTAATCCAGAAAATTGAACATAAGTTATAAAAAATGTTGCAACGAGCTGATACACCATGTCACGGCCTATTCCACCAATACTGTAGGCCCATTTGTTACGATTAAATAGTTTTCTTTCAAAATCTAACACGTTATCCTTCACTTTTTCACCTCAATGTAATTGATGTACAAGTTTTAGTAAAAAAACGCTTACAAAACTCGTTAACTGCATTCATTATATCAATTATTAATGTAAAATAATAGACAATTTTTGATGTATTTGATATATCTATAAAACAAGGGCAAAACAAATGACAAACACGAGACACTATGATATCATATCTACGTTTATATAATCGAGAAGGTGTGTCTTATGAATCGAATCAAAAATTATAATCAAGTTAAAACAGTAATTTCAGAAAACACTTCAGTTATTATCGCAAAAACTCAAGGATGCAATGTTTGTATGCCTGTAACACAAAGATTGATTGAAATGATGAATGACTATCCTACTATTCCTTTATTTGAAGTTTATATTGAAGATGTTCCTGAGTTTAGAGGACAACATCTTGTATTTACGGTTCCAACGATTATTGTTTTCTTTGATGGAAAAGAAGTACATCGTGAATCGCGCTTCATCAATTGGGATCAATTGGAATCATTATTATCAAAAATAAAATAAAACCCTTTATTCTCATCACATAGTCAAACGATGAAATAAAGGGTTTTTTATATTTGATTCTTTACTTAGGTAGATACTTACTATTACGAATGGACATAAATCCACCTGTTAGATTAAATAAATTGGTATATCCAAGATTTTTTAAGATACTGAGTGCGTTGTAAGATCTTGCGCCAGATTCACAATTAACATAAATAGGGGTTTCTTTATCAACACGAATTTCATTTATTCTTGATCTTAATTCATCAATAGGAATATTAATGGCTGTTTTAATATGCCCATACTGAAATTCTTCTTCAGTTCTAACGTCTAAGAAAAATGCACCTTTTTCTACGAGTTGGTCTACATCATAGTAATGGAAAACTTTATAGACGTCAGCTTTTAAGTTTTCAGCAATATACCCCAAAATATTCACAGGATCTTTTGCAGAACCAAAAGGTGGGGCATAAGCTAATTGTAGATCAGATAAATCGTATACCGTTCCATAAGTTTTCATAACTGTTGAGATAATATCTATCCGCTTATCAACGCCATCTTCACCGATTATTTGTGCGCCATATATTTTCCCAGTTTCTGGGTTAAATAATAGTTTCATCACCATATCCGACGCACCAGGATAATAGGATGCGTGGTTTGCTCTAACAGCGAAAATAGCTGTGTAAGGGAGGTTTTTCATCTTAAGTTGGCCTTCATTGTTTCCAACGCTAGCAGCTGTTTTATTAAAGACTTTAATGATGGAGGCTCCTAAAAGTTTAGTTTCTTTGATAGCGAAATTATTGATATGGTCAGCAACGAGTCTTGCTTGTCGATTCGCTGGCCAAGCTAGTGGAATAGCGGTCTTTGATCCATCAACAAAATCAAACACTTCAATCATATCCCCAATAGCGTAGATGTCTTTGTTAATCTCACTCGTAGCACCATCAAAAACATTATAGGTCTCTGAAACAACGACATGTCCACGAGGTCCTAACTTTAGGTTTGCGGCTTTGGGCAGTTCGTTATTCGGTAAAACACCGATTGCTAATATGGTCATATCAGTTTCAATGGTTTTTCCGCTCTCAAGCAAAACAGTTTTACCTTGATGATCAAAACCACTAATGCCATCCCCTAAAACAAGTTTAACATCATGCTTGTTAAGTTCACGGTGAAGTATCTGAGCCATTTCAAAGTCAAAAGGACGCATGATTTGAGGCAATTTCTCAATAATCGTTACTTCTATTCCTAAATGTGCTAGATTTTCTGCCACTTCAATACCGATAAAGCCTCCACCAATGACTGTTGCCTTTTTAACATCGTGGGTCTTTTTATAACTGATAATCGCATCCATTGATGGAACGTTTGTCAGTGTAAAAATATTATCCGCATCCTCCATGCCTTTTAGGGGTGGTTTGATGGGTTTTGCGCCAGTAGCTAAAATTAATTTATCATAATTTTCCGTGTAGATTTTATCAGCTAAAACCTTTTTAATTGTTACTTGCTTGTTTTTTGGGTCAATTGACATGACTTGGCTAAAATTTCGAATGTCAATATTATACCTTTGTTTCATTCCCGGAATTGTTTGTACAAACAAATCGTCTCTGTCTTCGATAACTTCACCGATGTGATAAGGTAATCCGCAATTCGCAAATGAAACATACTCGTCCTTCTCTAATAAGATAATTTCATCTTTTTCACTTAATCTTCTTAATCTAGTGGCTGCAGTTGCTCCACCGGCAACCCCACCAACAATTATAATCTTCATTGATATTCCTCCATAAGATATTTAATTTCCGAAACTATTATCTCAATTGGTTCACATTATTTCAAGCGGTATGCATAAAATCGAGTGCTGACATAATGGTTATTCGAAAAATTAACGGTTAAAAAAAATAATCCACTGAAAGATTTCAATGGATTAATATCATTATCTACTTTTAGGATTCTTTAGTATTTCAAAACGAGGATAATATAATTCACGTGCTTTAGAAACAATTTTTTGAACAAATTCAGTTTTTCCATTTGTATATGCTTCTCGATCAAACTCATATTTTTCTTTTAAATCTTTTTTAATGTTTTCATATTCGCGACAAGTATCTGGATGATTTAGTAAATACTCGCAAAAATACAATTCATCCCAGTCTTTAGGGTATCTCACATGAATATGAAAAGCTTGTCCTTCATATCCATTGATTGTGTATCCCTTCATAAACATCATACTGACATTTTCTAGATCAGTTTTTTGATTATGATGATATTGAATACTTTTCATTGCGTTGACGATTGATTCTGCTTTACAGTGTTTTCCTACTTCGACGAGGATATCAATTGTTGGCTTGGCTAAAAGACCGGGAACTGATGTGCTTCCAATATGATGTATCCGGAAAATAACCGGACCAAGAGCGTCAAATATCTTTGTCGCTTCTTTCATATACGCTTCCTCCCAAATCGGATTGTGTTGTTCTAATCGAATTGGAAACAGTTTTCCGAGTTCACTCGGAGATAATTCATTAATGTTCATTTTGTAAGTTTTCCTTTCTGCAATTTAAGCACTAGATTTGAAAAAGCATGTAAAAAATAGTATAATTAAAGCGTAAAACAATAAAAAACGGAGGATTAATAATATGAACAAGCTGATTGATTTGTTAAATCGTGAAGTTGCTAATTTTGCATTACTATACACAAAATTACACCAATTCCATTGGAATGTAAAAGGTGTCAGGTTTTACCAATTCCATGCTTTATTTGAAAAATTATACGATGAAATGACCGAAAACATGGATGTTGTTGCAGAACGGATTTTAATGCTTGAAGGTCAACCTTTATCAACATTATCAGATTTTCTTAAATTCACAACCTTAAAAGAGGGATTAGGTAGTGAAACAGACATGCAAATGATTAATCAAATTATATACGACTTTACAACGATTGATGAAGAACTGAAAGAGGCAATCAAAGTCGCTCAAAATTTGGTTGATGAGGTAACGGTTGATATTCTTATTGGTATTGATTCGGCACTTCAAAAACATCTATGGATGCTAAAATCACTCGAAAGATAATGGTTTTTCAAAGAAAACACTTCAGAGATTCTGAGGTGTTTTTTATTCTTCATTATCAAAAACAATGTTAATATCAATTGTAGCGACTTTGCTAATTGTTTCATGTATCGAACAATATTTTGCCCCAAGTTCCGCTGCTTTTCTAAATTGGACTTCATCACTCGCATTATAGATGACCATTGAAATAGTCACATGATTGAGTGTTGGTGGAAGTTCATCGCGTTTCGTTCCATTAATGTCCAATGTAGCTCGTTTAAACTTCAGTCTTTTTTTGATAGCAATTCCTAAGAAAGTAGCGTAAAAACAAGAACCTAAAGCACCATACAAGAGATGGTAAGGTTCCATTCCTTCTGGTTGATTTCCAATTTTGACTGAACCAGTAGGAGAAACCATTGTTCCAGTAAAAGTTGAATCAAAAAGAAGTGAAACAGAATCAGTATTCATAAATTTTTTTCCTCCGCAATAGTCAGTGATTATTCTTCGATATTTCTATTAATCGATAACCATGCATAAGCATGATCAACGGCGTCTTTAATTGAAAATAGTCTTGATTCACCGTAACCGATTTTTCCTTGTATCGATTTTCCTAATTGATCAAAATTAGAACCGCAGGCAAGGAAATCATCAGAATAATAATCGTAATCTTCAAATTGAACCCATGAACGCTTACCATCAATCATCATGGCGGATCCATTGATTATTTTCTTCATATTCGGTAATAAGGTTTCAGCTAAATGAAAACAAGTGTTTGAATCGTAATGTACCCCGAGTAAGAGCACTTTTGCATTAAGTTCATACAATTTTCCAAGTGGGGAATCCATTCCTAGTTGTGGAAATAGATGTTGACACGATAATACTTTTTGACTTAACGGACCCATTGCACTAAAAGATAACTGTGGATGGTTTGAACGAATCACGCCGGGTTGTAATCGAAACAACTCCGCAATTACCCCCATACCTCTGGTCTTTGTCAAATAGGGATCATAAGCAGGCATATTGTCTTGAATAATCGAAATCCAAGCAAATGGAACAGGAGGATTTTCCCAATGTGTAGGATCACTCCAATCACCGCTATGTGAAGGCATAACGAGTGTACCTTCTGGTCCAAGAACCTCCATCAATGCTGTAATAACACTTTGTGCGCCACCGCAAACCCATCCTATCGATGAAAGAGAAGAATGAACTAGCAATAAATCCCCTCGCTGAATACCTAATTTAATCAAATCATTTTTTATGATATCGACAGTGATGGGAAATTCAGATTTTAAAATGCTCGTGATCTCACTCATTATTTTCACACCCTATTGAATGGTTTCGATTGAGTAGTAAAGACATTTTTGTTTCCTATTTTGATGCTCGATAACCATTGTTTTGTCTATTTTTGACATTCCACATTTTTCCATGACTCGAAAACTTGGGATATTTGTCTCAAATGCGCAACATAAAATCTTATGGTAACCTAGATGAAACAAATCATCAATAATTGCTATTAAAGCTTCCGATGCAAATCCTTGATTATGATATTTTGGATGAATTACATAGCCGATTTCAATTGTGCTACCCATTATATCCACATCATTTACAAATCCAATTAATTGATGGTTATAATAGATTCCTCGTTCATAATGGTTCATAGAATGAGAATACATCTGAAGTTTTTTAAAGTAATTGCTTGATTCTTCAATCGTCTTGAAATCAGGGATAATATAACTTCCCTTGATTGTTTTATTGACAAGTAGTTCAATCATGTCAAATTCATCATTATCGTTATATGGTTGAATAATTAGTCTTTGAGTTTTTATCATAAAAACCTCTTGAATAAATGATAATTAACCTGGTGAAATATATTGCTACTACATACTATTTTCTCGATAATAGAACGACAGTTTCGACATGAAAAGTTTGGGCAAACATATCGACTGGTTGAATTCTCTTTATCTCATAATCATTAGCAGTTAATAATTTAATATCACGAGCAAGTGTCGTTGGATCACAGGAGATATACACCATTTTTTTAGGTTTCAATTCAAGCATAGCATCAATAAACGATGGTTCTAGCCCCATTCTCGGTGGGTCTACTAAAACAATATCGATGGTCATCTGATCTGAAACTAAATTTTTGATAAATTGCGTTGCATCTTCGTGATAAAAACGGACATTCTTTATATTGTTAATTCGTGCATTTTGAATAGCATTCTTAACAGAAACTGGGTTAATTTCAACAGAAATAACCTTTTTGACGTATTCAGACATCAATATTCCAATGGTTCCAATTCCTGAATAAGCGTCTAAAACAACATCGGTATCCGATGGTTTTGCTAATTCAATCGCCTTTTTATATAAAATCTCAGTTTGTCGAGCGTTAATTTGATAGAATGATTTAGAAGAAATAACAAATTTTTTATTCATTAAAACATCTGTTATGACCCCTTTCCCAAAAATAATTCGTTCGAAGTCACCTAAAACAACAGAAGTTTTACGACCATTGATATTTTGAACGATGGTTGTTATTTCTGGATGGAGTTTTCGCAAATCTGTCACAAAATTGTTGCGTCCTGGAAACATTTCTTCTATGGTTACTAAGACAACCAACACTTCTTCTGTCGCTTTACTACGTTTAACCAATACATGTCTTATTAAACCTGTCCCTCGATCTTCCATATAAGGTTTAATCTTATGTTTTATGAATAGTTCCTTGCATGTGCTGATTATTTTGTTGGCGACTTCATCTTGAATGTGGCAGTTATCAACATTAATGACTCGATGAGTATTTTCTTCATAAAATCCAGATAACATTCGTTTACCTTTTTCTGAAAAGACCATTTGGACTTTATTACGATAGTGATAAGGATCTTTCATGCCAATACAAGGAAGTAAAGTACTAGGCGATAAACCTTGAGTTTCAAACGATGATTTCACATAATTGGTTTTTAAATTTAATTGCGAAGTATATTCTAAATGTTGAAGATGGCATCCACCGCATTCACTATAGATAGGGCAGGGAGCTTTAACGCGATCTTTTGATGATTCTAAAATTTTGATAACTTTGCCATAACCATGGTCAAAAACTTCAACTTTCGCAAGTTCACCCGGTAATAAATTGGCAATGTGATAATCTTTTCCATTGTATTTAATGATTCCATAACCCGTCAAATCCATCGACTCACATCGTGCATTTTCAATAATCATGTAAAATCACCACCTTTTTTATTCATAAATATTATACAATATAAAAACAAATGATTATAGAAC
>CAYIYY010000009.1:0-17551 GCA_964367605.1 uncultured Candidatus Izemoplasmatales bacterium
GATATAATATTCATGGGTGATATAATGGCTTCTAAATTATTCGACAAATTAAATTTACAACAAGCCGAAGCTGTTCGCATCGTCTCAGGACCCGTCATGGCAGTTGCTGGAGCGGGTTCAGGAAAAACTCGAGTTCTCACTAATCGGGTAGCTTATTTGATTGATGAAGTTGGAATACCGGCTAATCGGATTTTAGCGATTACATTTACTAACCGGGCCGCAGAAGAGATGAAATCTCGTGTTTTTAAATTAATTCAACTACCATTAAAAGGCATTTGGATATCAACTTTCCACGCGATGGGCGCAAAAATATTAAGAAATGACATTCATCATTTGGGATATGAAAACAATTTTCAAATCATCGATGATGACGATACGGTCATTATCACAAAAAATATTTTAAAAGACTTAAATTACGATCCAAAACAATACAACCCTAAAGCATTATCTAACCTAGTTGAGGCTGCAAAGGCCGACCCGATTGTTCTTGAAATACAAACTCAACCATTTAAAAAGATTTTAAGCGAAGTGTTTGAAGAATATCAATCGTTCTTGAAGAAGAACAATCTAGTTGATTTTCAGGATTTACTCGTTTTGATCCTTAGATTATTCCGTGAATTCCCTGAAGTATTAAAAAAGTATCAAAACTGGTTTGAATATATTCTAGTCGATGAATTTCAAGACACGAACGATTTACAATATGATATTGTTCACCTATTAGCACAAAAACATAAAAATTTATTTATCGTTGGTGACGAAGATCAAAGCATCTATGCATTTCGTGGCGCAAATATTCAAAACATTCGGAAATTCATGCGTGATTTTCCTGATTATCATAAAATCATTTTAAATCAAAATTATCGTTCGAAAAAAACGATTCTTGATGCTGCAAATGCGGTCATCAAGCATAACCGTAACCGAATTCCAAAAGATCTTTTCAGTGAATTGGGTCAGGGTGAAAAAATCATTCATTATAAAGCTGAAAGTGATGATGAAGAAGCTTACTATGTTTACAACCGAATCAAACAGTTTAGCAAAAGTGGTGTTAATTACCGAGATATGGCTATCCTGTATCGTAATAATGCGATGAGTCGAAAATTTGAAGATGTTTTACTTAAATATAATATTCCCTATAAAGTTATCGGTAATATTTCCTTTTATAAACGAAAAGAAATTAAAGACATCATTTCTTATTTGCGATTAATTGTTAATCGCGGAGATGATTATGCTTTTGCCCGTGTTTACAATGAACCTAAACGCGGCATTGGTCAAACAAGTTTTGAAAAAATTAGTGAATACGCTAAAGATCATCAAATGAAAATCATGGAGTGTATTGATCAAGGGGTTGATTTTCTTGTGGGAAAATCAACCGCGACAAAACTTCAAGAATTTAAAACAATGATTGATCAATTGTATGACAACATTGAAAACGTCAACCTCTTGGTGACTTATGAAAATTTATTAACCAATAGCGGTTATATTGGCGCATTACAAAAAGAAGCAGCGACTGGCGATAAGATGCTTGAAGCGGAACGCCGTATTGAAAATATACAGGAGTTTAAATCGATTATTCTTGAGAAAATAAAAGAGTTCGATTTAAGTAAAAATTACGATATTTTAGTCAATATATTAAATGAATTAGCGTTAAGAGCTGAAGCTGAAGATTTATTGGAAAATGACGAATACGTTTCATTAATGACAATGCATTCAGCGAAAGGTCTTGAGTTCAAAGTCGTATTTCTCACTTGTTTTGAACAAACCTTATTTCCATCTTCTCAAAGTCTACTTGAACGAAATGATATTGAAGAAGAACGTCGTTTGTTTTACGTGGGGTTAACAAGAGCGAAAGAACATGTCTATATTACCAATTCAAAAGCAAGATTTATGTATGGACATTATCAATCAAACCCTGATTCGGAATTCTTAGGTGAAATTGAAGAAGATTTAATTGATCACCAAGGAATCATGAAACGTCAACATGCATTTTCTGGTATGCCTAGTCGTGAAACTAGACCTGTTAGCGAACCAGCAGTGATGCCTTCATATACACCAACAAAAAATCAATTTGCGATTGGCGATAAAGTGAGACACATAACCTTTGGTGAAGGTATTGTGGTGATGATTGATAAAGACAAGGCAACGATAGCCTTTAAAGCGGAATATGGCATTAAAGTATTAATGAAAGATCATCCAAGCATTCAAAAAATATAGGTGATATCATGGATATTAAACTAAGAATTGATGAAATTAAGAATCTTTTAAACCGATACAACTATGAATATTATGCATTAGATAATCCCTCAGTATCGGATTATGAGTATGACCGTTTACTCAATGAATTAATCTTGCTTGAAAGAGAAAATCCTGAGTTGTCAACCGAAGATTCACCGACAAAAAGAGTTGGCGGCATTGTGATTGATAAATTTGTGAAAGTTGAGCATAAGTCACAAATGTTATCATTAAGCAATGTTTTTAGTGAAGAAGATTTAAGAGATTTTGACGCTAAAATTAAAAAAGAAGTATCAAAATATAGTTACGTCGCTGAATTGAAAATCGATGGTCTTTCAATTTCGTTACATTATGAAAATGGACGGTTAAAACTGGCTGCTACAAGAGGCGATGGCATCATCGGTGAAGATGTCACTGAGAATGTTAAAACGATAAAATCAATTCCACTTTCCATACCTTATCTTGATCCGATTGAAGTCCGCGGCGAAGTTTATATGAGTAGAAAAGCTTTTGAAAACGCAAATATCGAACGTATTTCACAAAACGAAGGACCGTTTAAAAATCCAAGAAATGCGGCTGCGGGTACTTTAAGACAACTCGACTCAAAAGTGGTCGGAAAAAGGAAATTAGATGCTTTCATTTATTATCTGATGAATCGTGATTTAAAACCGCTCCATAGCGATGCATTAAATTTACTAAAATCATTCGGGTTTAAAGTCAATCCTTTGACAAAGGAATGTCACACGATTGAAGACGTGATTGAGTACATTAATCATGTCGCTACTATTAGACATGAATTACCTTATGACATCGACGGCGTTGTTATCAAAGTCAATGAATTAGGTTTATATCAAAAAATAGGTTATACAGCCAAATCTCCTAAATGGGCGACTGCTTATAAATTTCCAGCTGAAGAAGTCATTACACATCTCAATTCCATCACTTTTCAAATTGGAAGAACTGGGGTTATTACGCCGGTTGCGGAGCTTGATCCTGTCAATGTGTCAGGTTCTATCGTTCGCCGTGCAACGTTACATAATGAAGATTACTGTTTAGATAAAGATATTCGTATCGGTGATGATGTTATCATTAGAAAAGCTGGAGAAATTATTCCTGAAGTTGTGAGAACAATGCCCGAAAGAAGAACGGGACAGGAAGTTTTATTTAAAATGATTGATCATTGTCCTAAATGCGATTCAATGTTAGTTAGAAAAACAGGTGAAGCAGATTATTATTGCTTAAATCCTCATTGTGAAGCTAAAAAAATAGAAGGTCTCATCCATTTTGCATCAAGAGATGCTTATAACATTGAAGGATTAGGTGAAAAAGTCGTTACGGAACTATTTAACGATGGTTATTTAATGACAATAGCCGATATTTTCAAATTGAAAGATTATCGTTTGGAATTAATGAGTAAAGAAGGATTTGGTCAAAAAAGTATTGATAATTTACTTCAAGCGATTGAAACCAGCAAAAACAATAATTTAGATAAATTATTATTTGGTTTGGGAATTAGACATGTGGGCCAAAAGATTGCTAAAACATTGGCTAAACAACATTCATCGATGGAGTCGTTAAAACAAGCAACTGTTGAAAATCTTATAGAAATTGATGATATCGGCGAAGCGATTGCTTTAAGTTTGGTTTCTTACTTTAATGATGAATCAAATATTGCATTGATGAATGAATTAGCGGCTTTAGGATTGAACATGGAATATCGTTCAAGCGCTAAAGGCGGTGTGAGTGTATTCACTGGTAAAACTGTTGTACTAACAGGTACATTAAATCATTATTCCCGTAATGAGGCGGCGAAAGTCATTGAAGATTTAGGCGGAAAAGTATCTTCTTCCGTATCTAAGAATACAGACTTTATTCTAGCAGGTAGCGAAGCTGGTTCAAAACTTTCTAAAGGGATAGAATTAGGTGTTAAGATACTATCTGAAGAAGAATTTATTGAAATGACAAACGAAGAGTCGTAATTTGCGATTCTTTGTTTTCAATCTTGAAGAATGCTATATGATATAATATAGCAAGGTGAGCAAAATGAATGAACAAATTATCATCAAAGGTGCAAGAGAAAATAACTTAAAAAATATTGATCTTTCACTGCCCAAAAATAAGTTAATTGTGATGACGGGTCTTTCCGGTTCAGGAAAGACCAGTTTAGCATTTGATACCATTTATGAAGAAGGTAGAAGAAGATACGTTGAAAGTCTATCGGCATATGCAAGACAGTTCCTAGGTAATATGGAAAAGCCAGATGTCGATTCGATTGAGGGACTTTCTCCGGCGATATCAATTGATCAAAAAACAACGTCCAATAATCCCAGATCAACGGTTGGAACCGTTACTGAAATTTATGATTATGTTCGACTTTTATATGCGCGAATCGGAATACCATATTGTCCAATTCATGGCATCGAAATTACCAGTCAAACCATCCAAGAAATGACCAATAGAATCATGGAAGTTGAGGGTGCTAAAGTTGTCATTTTATCGCCAGTTGTCCGTGGGAAAAAAGGGATGCATGAAAAAGTATTAGCTGATTTAAGAAAAGAAGGCTATACAAGAGTCCGTATCAACAAAGAAGATTTCGATTTAGATGACGAAATCATTCTTGAAAAGGCGAAGCGATATGACATTGAAGTTGTCATAGACCGTTTAGTTGTTAAGGATGGCGTCCGTTCAAGATTATATGATTCGATTGAAACGGCGACGAAATTATCTGAAGGTTTAATGGTCGCTTTAGTCAATGATGAAGAAAAGCTATTTTCTGAACACTTTAGTTGTCCTGAATGTGGTTTTCAAATTGGATCGCTTGAACCCCGGTTATTTTCATTCAATGCTCCGTATGGCGCATGTCCTGAATGTTCAGGATTAGGTTTTAAACGAAAAATCGATATCAATTTATTGATACCCAATGACAAACTGTCGATTATGGATGGTGTTTTAGATAAATACGCTAATACAGAATCCATTTACTTGCAACAAGTATTGCAAGTATGTAAAGCGTTTAATATCGATACAAAAAAACCTTTTAATCAATTAAGCAAAGAAGAACAAGATACCATTTTATATGGAACAGACAAAGTCATTCACTTTAAATTTCTTTCTAAATCGAGTGAATTTGAACATAATCAAAAACGAACTTTTGAAGGAGTCATCAAAAGTTTAGAAAGACGATATGTTGAAACAACGTCCAGAATGATCCGTGATTGGTTAGAGTCGATGATGAATGATATTCCTTGTGAGGTTTGTCATGGAAAACGCCTGAGTGAGGCGGCTTTATCAGTTAAAATTAATGGTCTAAATATCTATGATTTTACGTCCATGAGTATCGTTCATATGTATGATTTCATCAAGAACATGACCTTAACGGATAAGGAATATGAGATTGCTAGACCAATTCTAAGAGAAGTCAAAACCCGTTTAAATTTCTTAATCAACGTGGGATTAGATTATTTATCATTGACGAGATCATCAGGGACCTTATCAGGCGGCGAATCACAACGGATTCGGCTCGCCACTCAAATTGGTTCAAGACTCACGGGGGTCTTATACGTTTTAGACGAACCCTCGATTGGTCTACATCAAAAAGACAATATGCGACTTATCAATACCCTTAAAGGTATGAGAGATATTGGGAATACCATGATTGTTGTTGAACATGATATGGAAATGATTGCTGAAGCAGATTTTGTTGTTGATATTGGACCAGGCGCTGGATTACATGGCGGAGAAGTCATCTTTGCAGGCACGCCTGATGAACTTCGCGTTTGTGAAAAGTCGTTAACTGGAAAATATCTTTCAGGAAAAATGTCCATTCCAGTTCCTAAAACCAGAAGAGCCCATGAACGTGGATATATTTCAATTATTAATGCAAGACAAAATAATTTAAAAAATCTCAATGTTGATATTCCCATTGGATGTTTTACAGTTGTTACCGGAGTATCTGGTTCTGGGAAATCATCCTTGGTGAATGAAGTCCTTTATAAGGGATTGATCAACCGAATTACAAGAAGAAATGAAATTGCTGGTGTATGTGATGATTTGCTTGGATATGAAGTCCTCGACAAAATCATCGACATTGACCAATCCGCAATCGGTCGAACACCTAGAAGTAATCCCGCTACTTACACCGGTGTCTTTGATGAAATCAGAGATCTCTTTAGCAAAACAAATGAAGCGAAAGTTAGAGGTTATGATAAAGGCCGTTTTTCATTCAATGTCAAAGGCGGGCGTTGCGAACATTGCCAAGGTGATGGCGTCATAAAAATCGAAATGCATTTTATGCCCGACATCTACGTTGAATGCGAAGAATGCCATGGATCTCGTTATAATCAAGAAACATTAGAAGTTAAATATAAAGGTAAAACAATCGCTGATGTACTAGAAATGACGATTGAAACTGGCGTTGATTTCTTTAAAAATGTTCCTAAGATCTATACGAGATTAAAAACCATCAACGATGTTGGGCTTGGGTATATTAAACTAGGCCAATCCTCTACGACGTTATCAGGTGGAGAAGCACAACGTGTGAAATTAGCTAGTGAACTATACAAACGTATTACCGATAAATCTATTTACATTTTAGATGAGCCTACAACAGGTCTTCATTCACATGATATTGTCAATTTAATCAATGTATTGAATGATATCGTTGATAAAGGCGCAACCGTCGTTGTCATTGAACACAATCTCGATGTGATTAAAGTTGCGGATTACGTCATTGATTTGGGCCCAGAAGGCGGAGACCGCGGTGGAAATATCGTTGCGCTAGGAACCCCAGAAGATATCGCAAAACATCCTACGAGTTACACAGGGAGCTACCTTAAAACGGTTTTATGATGATTTATCACAAGGTTTATGATATGATGAATTTATCTTCTAAAAGAAGAAATAGGGATATTGATGGACAAAAAAGATAATAAAGATATTCGAAAAGATATCGAAGAACTGGAAAAACTGATTGAAGATGTCAAAAAACAGAATGCAGAAGAAAAAAAGCGGATTATGAAAGAACAGAAGTCTGCTCAACCGAATGTCATTAAAATTAATTTAGCGCTCGATTATTCGAATAACGTTATTATTAATTTTATCGTCGGTTTTTTAGTCAATTTTATTTTGTTCTATCTCATCATTGAAGGTTTTCAACTTGCATCATCGAACAACCAAATGATATATTTGTTAATAGCACTCATATTTACAATACTAGAGTTTTTAATGAAACAATTCATGTTAAAAAAACATGTTAAATTAGTACTTTATTCCTCAGGATTAATCTTCTTCTTGTTTAATCTTACTTTTATTTATGCAATCGATTTATTAGTTCCGTTAGAACTTTTTTCGTTTGAGAATTACCTTTATCCAATTGTGTTTGTCATCATCTTTTTGATTGTAAGAGCAATATTTAAACAACTTTATATTTTAAGTATTAATTTCCTCAATAAGAAAATGAAAAAAGGTTAATAGTGTGGGTGATATTATGAACAATTCGATTAACATTAAGCAAGTTATTGATGCTTTAAAACTTGAAGTTATTGCGGGGCACCTTGGCATTGATCGTGAAGTCAAAAATCCAAGTCTTTCAAAACCGGGGTTAGAACTTGCGGGTATGTTTGATTTTTATGAACACGACCGCATTCAAATCATTGGTTCTAAAGAAGGTACTTTTTTTCACTGGCTGAATGAGTCTGATCAAAACATTCGAGTTCGAATGTTATTTGAAAAACAACCACCGGCATTTGTTTTTTCTAAAAATGTTGTCATTCCCGATGTTTTCATCAAGTTTGGTAATGAATATAATATCCCTATCTTAAAAAGTTCTTATAAAACATCTTCGTTATTTAGCGAACTATTCACTTATTTACAATCAAAATTGTCTGAACATGTCGCAATACATGGGGTATTGCTCGATATTAATGGCGTTGGTGTCATTATCACTGGACAAAGTGGTATCGGTAAAAGCGAAGTTGCCCTTGAATTAATAAGAAGAGGATATATGTTAGTCGCCGATGATTTAATCGAAGTCTATCAAAAAGAGAAAGGTGTTGTCATCGGAGAAGCACCGGATATCTTAAAGAAATTCCTTGAAATTCGTGGTATTGGTATTGTGAATGTCGTCTATTTATTTGGCGCGAGAGCTTATCGTGAAAACAAACGAATCTCATTAATTGTCAAACTAGAAAAATGGGATGATAATAAAACATTTGACCGCTTAGGTTTAACAGAAGAAAAAGAAATGATTTTAGATACTGAAGTAACCGTTTTGTCATTACCGATTACAGAAGCAAGAAATACAGCGACCCTCGTTGAAGCAGCGGCTTATGATTATAAATCAAAGATGCTAGGATATCACTCTGCTCAAGCGTTTAGTGAGCAACTTAATTATAAAATAAGTAAAAACGCCTCAAAACTAGGAGATAAAAAATGACCAAAATACTGAAATTTGGATTTGTATCAATGGCTTTGTTCTTAACGTTTTTTCTTGTCGGATGCCAAGATGAACCTATCACGAATGATGACGGAACATTTACCGTTGAATTTTATGATAAAAATGCCGATACACCGTTGTTAAAGAGTATTACATGTACGGTGGGAGTTCCTTGTGATATCGTTCCTCCAGCCGATCCAAATAATAAGGAAAACACTTATTTCACTCGCTGGAGCGTTTGGGAAGATGACTTTGATGAGATTCAGTCGAATACAACAATTACACCCATCTATACTTTAGACAATCGTCTAGTTACGATTGCTGGTAGAAGCGTTGTTTTTTATTCATTCTTTATTATGTTAGGCATTATGACAGCTTTGTTCTTAGGTTTAAGAGAAATCAAAAGAACAGGTGTCAATCAAGACGATTTGATTGACGGGTTTTTATGGATTGTACCCGTCTCCATTTTGGGGGCGCGTTTATGGTATGTTGTCTTCGAATGGGACAATTTTGTTTATGGGGAATTTTTTCCGTCTTTATTAAGAGTTCTAGGATTTTCGAATGGACAATTAGACTTTTCATCATTTGGATTATCTGGTTTAGCAATCCATGGTGCATTCTTCGTTGCATTTATATGCGTATTGTTATTTACTAAAAAACGCAAAATGAATCTTTGGAAAGTACTCGATGTGATGGCGGTTGGTTTTATCCTCGCTCAAGCATTTGGACGTTGGGGTAATTTCTTCAATCAAGAAGCACATGGCGGTTTGATTGGAGGAATGACGAATGGTGTTGCGAACTTGTCGCTTCAAGAACAATTTAATGTATTAAGATATACGATAGGAATTCCTGAATTTATTGTCAATAATATGTATATTGCACAAGGTACTGGAGGACATTTAGTGACTCCAGTAACTGGATATTATCATCCTACATTCTTCTATGAATCGATGCTAAATCTAGTTGGATTTGCGGTCATGTTAGTATTACGCCGTGTTAAAAAAGTTCGCTTCGGTGAATTACTTGCCTTATACTTAGTTTGGTATGGCGGAGTACGTATTTTTATTGAAACCATGAGAACAGATCCATTAGTGTTTGAATTTCTAGGGATGACGTTCAAATCAGCGATTGTGACCTCAGTTTTAATGATATTAGGTGGTATTTTGTTATCTCTCTTCATTCGTTTTAAACTGAAAGGTGAAACGTATGAAACCGTTCCTGGATGCATTGAATTTAAAAAAAATAACGAGAATAAAGTAGAAGTAGAGTAATATGGTTGCTTGCGATTTATTAATTGTTGGCTGTGGACCAGCAGGCATGATGGCTGCGATTTACGCCAAAAGAGCGAATAAAAAAATCATTATCTTGGACAAAGGAAATCCTGGCGGCCGTGTATTATCGACCTATAAAGTTGATAATTATCTTGGGTTTAGCCGAGTGAGTGCTGAAGAATTAGTAAGTAAAATGATTAATCATCTTCATGATTTAGAGATTGAAGACACCTATGGCGATGTATTAGATATCACATATCAAGATAGTCTGTATAACGTTAAAACTGATATATCTACTTATCAAGCAAAAGCTGTTATTATCGCATCCGGAACCGAACCAAGACCTATGGGTGTTCCAAATGAAAAATCCTATTTAAGCCGAGGTCTTTCTTATTGCGCCGTCTGTGATGGTATCTTTTTTGAAGGCAAAGATGTATGTGTCGTTGGTGGTGGCGATTCTGCGTTAGAAGAAAGCTTATATCTTGCCGAAATCGCTAAGTCAGTCAAGATTATCCATGATTTGCCAAACTTGACCGCTGCTGGCGGATTGGTCAATCGGGTCAAACAAAATCATAAAATCACGATTTATTCATCTACACAAGTTCTTGGTTTAAATGGAAATCCTTTTATAAACTCGATTACTGTTAAAAATCTGAGCACCGATGAAATGAACGAAATTCCAACGGAAGGTATCTTTGTTTATGTTGGAAATCTTCCAAGGACTGAGTTTTTGAAGAATCTCAATGTTTTAGATAGAGCCGGATTTATATCGGTTAATTCAGAAATGAGTACGAAAATGCCAGGGTTGTTTGCCTGTGGTGACGTCACCAAAAAAGATTACCGATTAATCGCGACCGCCATTTCCGATGGGGCGATCGCTGCTTTATCAGCAGTTAAATTTTTAGATAAATAAAGAAAGGAGTTAGCAATGTCTTATACCAGTGAAGTTAAGTCAGAATTATCCAATATAAAGAATTTATCCTGTTGTCAAAAAGCAGAGCTTTCAGCGATGCTACATATTAGTGGATCCGTTGAACTGAGCAGTAAAGGACTATTGCTTGCCTTTCAAACAACCAATAATGCGGTAATCCGTAAATTCATGAAATTGGTGAAGGAACGTTATAAAATCGAACCCGAACTCATCAGTAAAAAACAATTAAATTTACAAAAGAACGATTTGTTTATTGCCCATATTGAAGATAAAGTTGATGCAATTATGAGTGAATTGTCACTGATGAATAAACAAGCTTTATTCTTTCAAGATGTTAATCCAGAATTAATTAAAAAGGAATGTTGTAAACGTGCCTATCTTCGAGGTGCTTTTCTCGCAGGGGGATCAATTAATTCTCCCGAGACATCGACTTACCATCTTGAAATTCAAACTTCAAGCGATAAACAAGCAGAAGTTTTAAAGGAAATCAGTGAAGAGTTTCAATTAAACGGAAAAGTGTCTAAAAACAAACGCGGTTATATCATGTATATTAAGGAAGCAGAAAAAATATCCGATTTTTTACGTGTGACGGGTGCGACAAATCAATTGTTTGAATTTGAAGATTCTAGAATTAAACGGGATTTTAAAAATTCTATTAACAGAGTCATCAATTGTGATATCGCGAATGAAAGAAAAGCATTAGACGCTGCGGCTCATCAATTGAAACATATTGAAATCATCGAAAAAAAGAATGTCAGTGAATTGCCTAAAAGTTTAAAAGAAGTGATAGAACTAAGAAAATTATATCCCGACTCGACTTTAAACGAATTATCATACGCTGCGCTAGAACATTATGGCTATTTGATTTCGAAGTCTGCTTTAAATCATCGTTTCCGAGCTTTAAAAGATTTAGCAAATACACTTTTGATGAATGAGGACGACCATGATTAAAGGAATTGGGACGGATATCGTAAAAGTATCGAGAATGAACTTCGATATTGCGAAACGGATTTTAAGTGAATCAGAATTCGCAAAATATCAAAGCTTTTCGTCTGACGCTCGTAAGCAAGAATTTCTTGCAGGAAGGTTCGCTATCAAAGAAGCGATTTCAAAAGCGTTATCTCATATTGATTTTGAACTCTCTTTTAACGAACTAGAGATAAAAAACAATGAGTTTGGACAACCTTATCTTATTTGTCATAAATTAAATCAATATGCATTTTCATTATCTATTTCACACGAAAGTGACTACGCCATCGGTTTTTGTATCATCGAAGATGCCAATTTGTGATGTTTTGTCGAGTTGTGAAATAATTGCTTGCAAATTAAGGAAAAATTGAGTAAAATTATTAACACTGGGGTGATAAATATGGCAACATATACAAAGGGATTTAAGAAAAAAAATAGTGAGCAAGCTTTACTTCTAACAATCGTTGGTATTATTGGTGTAGTGCTATTGATTGTTGGGGCTGTTTTCATATATGATCTAGCAACGGATGCTGGTTCTTACGATGATTTTGAGCATATTGAAGCTTATGATTTAGTATTAGAAAATCTTGATGATCAAAATGTGGCAATCCAAGATTATTTAGTTTACTTCTATTCAGACGATTGTTCTAATTGTACTGAAATCAAACGTGATGTCTTAAAATTATCTGAAAAGATTAACGGTGAAGAGACAATCGTTTACTTCGTTAATGTTTCAACGATTAAAGAAACGGTCGCAGGTGATAAAGCCGAATTTATTGACGCCGCTAATTTATCGTCTATTCGTACACCGATGGTCATTTCTGTTGTCAATGGCGAATTTCATGAATCGTTTACAGGAACAACCAATGTTCTTCAAGTGCTTGAGGAAGTAGAAGCTAATACTTATACACCTTTTAACTAAGTTAATAATGAGTAAAACCCGAAAGGGTTTTTTCTTTTTTACATAGTCAAAATGATGTTTTTATGGTATAAATAAAGTGAATAAAGTTGGAGGATGCTAAGATGGAATACGTGAATCAAGACTTATTAAAAAAAGTAGCATTAAGTTTAAATATTAAAGTATCACAAGCTGAAACAGTTCTTTCATTGCTTGAAGAAGGAAATACCGTTCCTTTTATTGCTCGTTACCGAAAAGAAGTAACGGGATCTTTAGATGAAGAACAAATCAGGGCAATTGAAAAAGAATATGAATATGGTAAAAGCCTTCAAAAACGAAAAGATGATATTTTGCGTCTTATCGATGAAAAAGGAATGCTCACAGACGAATTAAAAGCAAAAATCAATGAAGCGATGAAACTTGTTGATTTAGAAGATTTATATCGTCCATATAAAGAGAAAAAGAAGACAAAAGCGACAGAAGCAATTGCAAAAGGTTTAGAACCTTTAGCAAAATTGATGTTAACATTCCCTTTGAACGTTGATTTAGATGAAATGGCAAAACCATTCATTAACGAACAAGTGCCTACTATTGAAGACGCTTATACAGGCGCTAAATATATCATTGCTGAAACGGTGTCTGATAATGCAAATTACCGTAAATGGATTCGTGATTTTACGTTAAGAACGGGTAAGATTGTCACGAAAAAGAAAAAAGATGCGACGGATGAATTATCGACTTATCAAAATTACTATGAATATGAAGAGCCTTTAAAAGCGATTAAATTACACCGTATTTTAGCGATTAATCGTGCTGAAAACGAAAAAGTTATTACCGTGAATATCGATGTTCAAATTGAAGAAGTTCATCAATTCTTAAATCAACAAGTTATTAAGAACAAATCTTCGGTTGTCGTACCAATGATTGAAAGTGCCATCCAAGATAGTTACAAACGATTAATTTCTGGTGCAATCGAACGAGAAATTAGAAGTGATTTCACAGACAAAGCTGAAGACCAAGCAATTCATATTTTCTCTGAAAACTTAAGAAGTTTATTGCTTCAACCGCCGATGAAAGGAAAAATGGTCTTAGGAATTGACCCTGCTTTCAGAACAGGTTGTAAATTCGCTGTCATCGACGCGTTTGGTAATTTCATTGATAAAGGGGTTATCTATCCACATGAAGCGTATATCGGTGAACGTGTAAACCCAAGAAGAGTTCAAGAAGCGAAAGAAAAGATTATCAATACTATTGAAAAACATAACATCGAAATTATTGCGATTGGAAACGGAACTGCTTCGCGTGAAACAGAGGCGTTTGTCGTTGAAGTCATAAAAAGTATTAAACAAAAAGTATATTATGTTATCGTGAGTGAAGCGGGAGCTTCCGTTTATTCAGCTTCTGATTTAGCAAGGGAAGAATTCCCTGATTTTCAAGTTGAAGAACGTTCAGCTGTATCCATCGCAAGACGGATGCAAGACCCTTTATCTGAACTCGTTAAAATCGATCCTAAAGCGATTGGTGTTGGTCAGTATCAACATGACGTTAGTATGGCAAAACTCAATGATTCGCTTGATTTCGTGGTTTCAACCGCTGTTAACCAAGTAGGCGTCAACGTTAACACCGCTTCGGCATCGCTATTAAGATATGTGTCAGGGTTATCTGCTTCCGTTGCGACGAATATTGTCAAACACCGTGAGGAAAAGGGCCCTTTTAAAAACCGTGAAGCCATTAAGAAAGTTTCTAAATTAGGTCCAAAGATATTTGAACAAGCCATCGGCTTTTTAAGAATTCCTGATTCAAAAAATCCGTTAGATAAAACACCTATTCATCCAGAAAGTTATGACTTAGCACTTGAAGTGTTAAAGTTGCTTTCAATTGACGTAGCGGAAATTGGATCTGAGATTTGTAAGGCGAAAGTTGCTTTCGCAGATAAAGAACAAATCATCAAGAAATTAAATATCAATCCCATAACTTTAGACGATTTACTAGATGCATTCGTTTCACCACAACGGGATTTGCGTGATAATTATCCTCAACCTTTATTAAAGAGTGAACTATTAAAACTAGAAGACATGGTTCCAGGAATGGAATTACAAGGAACCGTCAGAAACGTCGTTGATTTTGGGGCATTTATCGATTGTGGCATTAAAGAAGCGGGATTAGTTCATATCTCGAAGATGAGTAAAAAATATATTAAACATCCGTTAGAAGTGGTTTCAGTTGGTGATATTGTTAAAGTATGGGTTATCGCCGTTGACTTAGATAGAAAAAGATTACAATTAACCATGTTACAACCAGGAACTGAATATCGAGCTTAATCAGCCATTCAATTGTTTTTTATGGGAGTTGATATGATGCGTTATGATTTTATCATTGCCGTATCATTGTTTGTCATTGCTTCATTTTTATTTGCTGGAGCGATCTACCTATTCACTAGAAAAGAACAGTTATCAGGGTTAAAATTAACTGGTATTTTTGTTATGGCTAATGCATTTTATGCCGCATTTTATGCGGCTTTTATCTTGAATGATTTTGAAGTTCAGAAGTTACTATTTAACCATATTCAACATTTGGCGATTCCTTATTTAACAACTCTTTGGTTTTTAATCTCCTTAAGATTATTAAACAGGCAACGAAAAATCAAAGTCACCTTTTATCTTTTTTTATTCTTTATCCCATTTTTGACGATGGTTTCCAATTTTTTGTATGTCTCAAATGGCGAGTGGTTCCAAACCCTTTACTACACCTCTCACGAAATGATTGCCTTTCAAGGTCTACACTGGGAAGGCTATAATGTCATTATTTATCAAAAAGGGCTGATGTATTATATTCAAGCTGGATTTAATCTTTTTGTGTTAGGCTTAACGACATTTAATTTTTATTGTTCTTACCGACGAAGTATTTTCTTAGCTAAAAGTCGTTCCTTTATTCTCTTTATCATTAGTTTTATTGGTTTTGGGTTAATTACATTGCAAGTAATAAGCCAAGAGTCTAGCCCTATCGATACAACACCTTACTTTACGTCGGTGTTCGCTTTTGTTTTGTTCTTTGCGTTATTTCATTATGAGTTGTTTGATTTAGTGCCCAAAGCTTATCAATTGATATTCGAAAAGTCTTTATCCCCAATCGTCATCATGGATGAAACGTTTACCCTTGTTAGTATGAACGAAAAAGCAAAAGATCTATTTGTGAATCAAAAAGAGTATCCTCATGGGTTAAAATTAGGGGATTTATGTGGGTCTGATGAACCTATCTGTGATGAACTATTAAAGAATCATCGTCATGAAGTCACACTTTCATTCGAAGGGAAGAATAAGTATTATTCTGTGGAACTTCAAGTATTGGCCAACCATTTTTTAGGACAAGTCAATAATGGGTATTGTGCGATATTTTATGATATCACGCAACAAAAAGAAGAATTAATCAAAATGGAAAGAATGGCTTCTTATGATGGCTTAACTAATATTTATAATCGACGATATTTTTATAGATTAGCAACGGAAGCATTTGATTTAGCTCAAATTGAACATAAAAATTTAATTGTGGTGATGTTCGATTTAGATGACTTTAAAGTGGTAAATGATATATACGGACATCAAGCAGGCGATTACGTGCTAGAAGAAATGGCTTTAATTGTTTCGCAAAAATTCAATTCAAATGGCATATTCGCACGATATGGCGGAGAAGAATTTGTCTATATGCAAACAGGGGTTAATATTTCTGATATAAAGATAAAAATTACTGAAATATGTGAAACACTAGCGAATCATGCATTTATCTTTAATAACCGAAAAATGAAGGTCACAGCTAGTTTTGGTGTGAGTGGTTCAAAAAAAGCAATTAGCAAATCGTTAGACGCGTATATTAAAGATGCGGATGATATGCTTTATTGTGCTAAAGGCAATAGTAAAAACCAAGTTTTCTTTACAAAAGAGATTGAGTAAATCTAGTATAGAGATATTGTTTTTATTGAAATTGTTATATAATAGTATTACAAAGGCTATTTAAAGCCAAGATTTCAAAGGGGGTATCTGATTTATGAACAAACCTAAGTTTGGATATGGATGGTTAGTTAAATGGATTTTAGCTGCTATTTTACTCGCTGGTGGCATTCTAATGAAGTTGTATGAAATCGAAGTGGTTTATGCAACGACGGGTATTGCGATTGTTTTATTTTCATTACTACGAGTAGTACCCTTACTAAAAACATTAAAAAAAGAAGTACTGAGAACCATTAATTTGATTGAAATCATTTTTGATACAATCATGGGTGGTGTCATGATTTACGTTGTCTTCTCAGGTAAATCAGGCGATGCTTTCTGGATTGGAATTTATGGTTACTTATTAGCTGTTTTCTTCTATGCTCGAGGCATCATTTATATGCTTTCACTTTATTATTTCCAAGAAAAATCAGAACCGCTTAAATTTTGGTTTCATATCATATGTTTAACCCTTGGTCCAGTCATTTTTGTATTATCAGTCATGGGTGAAGATATTATATCAACTTTAGGTTGGATTGTATTATTTATTTCAGTGGGTGGCGGTGCTTATTTAGGATATGATGGCTATGGTGGATACAAATTATACCGTGAATCTTCAAAGTCATTAAACGAACGTAAGCGGGAACAAAAACAACCTACGCCTGAAAAAGAATTACCTAAACCGATTCAAGAAGAACCAGAGGAAAAACAACCTTACGCAAGTTAATAATTATTGACAGTCAGCCAAAAATAATGTAATATTATAGGGCTGACTGTCTTAATGGAGTAATACTCAAGTGGCCGAAGAGGCGCCCCTGCTAAGGGCGTAGGTCGGGT
>CAYIYY010000010.1:0-17444 GCA_964367605.1 uncultured Candidatus Izemoplasmatales bacterium
CTTATAACCTGCACTTGATTTTGAATGATACTTTTTTTGTTATATTATCCTAAATTAAAAACGAGGGAGACAAATAATGGCACAATTATTAGATGGAAAATCATTATCACTCGAAATTAGAGAAGACGTAAAAAAACGAGTTGAACAACTCATTGATAAAAATGGAATAACGCCCCACTTAGCCGTTATATTAGTTGGAGATAATCCTGCTAGTCAAAGCTATGTGAAAGGGAAAGAGACAGCTTGCCGCAAAGCAGGTATCTTAAGTACGGTTGTAAAAGTTGATGCATCAATTTCAGAAATTGAGTTACTGAAAATTGTAGACGATTTAAATAATGACGCTTCAGTTCATGGCATCTTATTACAACTTCCAATACCAAAACATTTAAACGCTGAAAATGTCATTGAACACATAAGATCAGATAAAGACGTTGATGGGTTCACGCCCAAAAATGTTGCATTATTAACGAATGGATTTCCACATTTAGTTCCCTGTACCCCATTAGGTATTATAAGAATCCTAAAAAAATATCATATTCCTATCGAAGGACAACACTGTGTTGTGATTGGAAGAAGTCAAATCGTTGGTAAACCCATGGCTTCCTTATTACTCCGTGAAAACGGAACTGTGACGATTTGCCATAGTAGAACCAAAGATCTTCAAGCCATGGCAAAAACGGCAGATATCTTAGTTGTTGCAATGGGAAAGCCAAAAATGGTTGATGATTCTTACATCAAACCAGGTGCAACTGTCATTGATGTGGGTATTTCTAGGGTTGACGATGTTATTGTTGGTGATGTTGAATTTGATTCAGCTGAAAAAATCGCCGGATACATTACACCAGTACCAGGCGGAGTTGGACCAATGACAATTGCTTGTTTATTAGAAAATACATTAACTTGTTACGAAAGCTTGGTTGAAAATAAACGATGATTGAACGATATACGAGACCGCAAATGGCGGCTTTATGGAACGAACAATATAAATTTGATACCTTCTTAAAAATTGAAATTTATAATGCCGAAGCGTTGCATCAAAAAGGATTAATATCGAGTGATGAATTACGTTCAATTCAAAAGAATGCAACATTCTCTTTGAAACGCATTCGTGAAATCGAAGAAACGACGAAACATGACGTCATCGCTTTTACAAGAGCGGTTTCTGAATCCTTAGGTGATGAAAAAAGGTTTATCCATTATGGTTTAACATCAACGGATGTTGTTGATACAGCGAATGGATATATTTTAAAACAAGTCAATGATTTATTAAGATCCGACTTAGAACGCTTTACTAAAATACTAAAACAAAAAGCCTATGAATATAAAGATACTTTTTGTATCGGAAGAACCCATGGAATTCATGCTGACATTACGATTTTTGGTTTAAAATGGGCTTTATGGTATGATGAAATGCAACGAAATATTCGTCGTTTTAATGAAGCCGCAAAAGATGTAGAATGCGGAAAGATTAGTGGAGCAGTTGGTAATTTTGCTTTCACTGAACCCTTTGTTGAAACTTATGTGACTGAGAAACTCGGTATTCAAAAAGCAAACATTTCCACACAAACATTACAACGAGATCGACATGCACATTATTTATCAGTCATAGCATTAATCGGTGCTACCTTAGAAAAAATAGCAACTGAAATCCGTCATTTACAAAGAACTGAAGTCAGAGAAGTTTCAGAAAAATTTGAACTCGGACAAAAAGGTTCTTCAGCCATGCCTCATAAACAAAATCCTATTATCTCAGAAAACATAACCGGTTTATCACGAATATTACGAGGCTATATGATCCCTGCTTATGAAGATGTATCGCTTTGGCACGAACGTGACATTTCACATTCGAGCGTAGAGCGAATCATCTTACCTGATGCAACAACGTTGCTTGATTATATGTTGAATCGGTATGCGACAACTTTAGAAACATTAATCGTTTTTCCTGATAAGATGTTAGATAATATCAACTTAACTCATGGCGTCATTTTTTCTCAGCGTGTTCTAACCGCTTTAATCGACCAAGGAATGACAAGAGAATTAGCTTATGATTTGATTCAACAATTGGCTTTAAAGAGTTACCGTGAAGGTATTGATTTTAAAAAACTTGTTTTAGAAGATAAAATAATAACCTCTAAACTATCAAATTTAGAGATAATTCAATTGTTTGATTTAAATTATTACAAACGCAATATAGATATGATATATAACCAGGTTTTTATAGACGGAGAATAGTATAACATGAGCAAATTTGATTTGGATCAAATCATCTGTAGAGAAAACACTTGTAGCATCAAGAACGATTATAAGAACTGTGAAGAAATGATTTGCATGTGGGTAGCGGATATGGATTTCGCTGTCGCTCCTCCGATTGTAGAAGCGATTAAAAAACGGGCAGAACATCCGATTTTTGGATATTCATACATTCCGGATAGGTTATTTAACGCTGTATCCAATTGGTATCAAAAACGTCAAGATGTTTATTACAATCCTAAAAAAATGTTAACCTATTACAGCGTTGTCTCGGCTATTTCTTTAGTATTATTGTCGTTAACTAACGAAGGCGATACAGTAACGATTATGGCTCCAACTTACATGAATTTTCCCCCAGCAGTGAGTGGGGTAAAGCTCAATATTATATACAACCGACTTGTTGATGTAAATCATCATTTTGAAATTGATTTTGAAGATTTAGAACGTTGTTTATCACAATCAAAAGTATTTTTACATTGTTCTCCTCATAATCCTACGGGTCGAGTCTGGACGTTGGAAGAACAAAGGAAAATCGCTTCATTATGCGAAAAATACCATGTTCTAGTGATTAGTGATGAAATCCATTCAGATTTAATTATGCCAGGTTATAAACATGTTCCATTTTTCAATGTGAATGAAAAAACAAGAGATTATACTGTTACACTTATCTCTGCGACCAAGACCTTTAATTTAGCAAATAATGGGGTTGCATTTATCATTCCAGGAAATGATCAAATGCATGAAATTATTAAAAAAAGAATGGATTGTCTCCATTTAGGTGCGATGAACATTTTTGCGACTACTGCCGTTTTAGCGGCTTATGAAAAAGGAGAAGAGTGGCTTGATGAAGTCATTCCTTATGTCGAAGATAATTATCAATTAATCACTCAATTTATAAATGAAAAAATGCCACGAATCAAAGTGACTTTGATGGAAGGCACTTATCTGATGTGGTTAGATTGCAGAATGTTAGAAATGCCAGTGGTTGATTTCTTTGAAACAACTGCGAAGGTTTTGGGTGAAGATGGTATTTTGTTCGGCGAAGCTGGTCATAATTATTACCGACTAAACATCGCATCATCAAGATTAGTGATTGAAAAAGTTTTATCTCGTTTAGAAACAGCATATCATAAATTATTTTAGGAGGACTTGAGTGAATAGAAGATATAAACTATTTTTATATTTGATATTAACAGGATTGATATCCTTGTTTTTATCGTTGTCTTCTGTTTACGCCGAAGCAATTAAAACCGATTTAATCATTGAAAGAGATCAAATTCAAGCAATTATCGATGATCCCTCTCCTTATATGGATTCATCGATCGCTGCTTTTACTACCGACTTAGAATCACTTGGTGGTATGGTTTATATTGATAGTGTGATAATAGACCCTTTGGTTGAACAAACAGTTGTGGACCAATTGACACTCGATTTGCAAATCTTACAAGTTCATTTAGTCACAAAATTGACATACGCTTCAATTAATTATAATTTACAGGTAGCGCGTTCAACGAATTTGACAACCTATACTTTACGTTCAAGAACAGAATTTCATAGTGAACTTGATCGAATTGAAACCATATTAAATAATCCTCGGTCTGGAGATATAGTGGTACTGGCTTTAGATACCGATATTGATTTATCATTTGATCTATTAGTCTTGCTTGCCGATAAAACCGAACTCAATAATCTCATGTCTCAAGCGATGACAATATCTGCGTCAGACGGAACGCTTTATACACCCAATTCATTTACCTTATATATGGATGCATACTTTGCTTTTGAAACGTTCATCCTCAATCCTTATTCGATGACTGTCAATGAAATCTATAATTTTACGGACGCGAGCGTTTTAGAGGCAACAGCCGCCATAGATCAAATAACAATGGCTTTAAATTTGCTTGTATTAAGACCCGATAAAACCGATTTAATTAATGCGTTTAATATAGCTTCTACATTTGATGTGTCACCTTATACACCCATTTCAATTAATTCATTTAATGTAGGGCTTGATTTGATAGAATCAATCATCAACAATCCCAATACTATAACGCTTGATATTAATACTGCATTAACTGATTTAGATGCTTTATATGATTTATTAGTTGAACTAGCAGACGTATCTAACCTTGATACTCTCAATACATTAGCTTTACTTGCTTATTATGAAGAACGATTACTTTACACGGAAGAATCGCATAATTTGTTTAAAGCAGCTGTATTAGATTATGGAACCTATTTATTTGTGAATAATGTCATTTCCAATTTAAATGTTACACAATTGGAAGTTGATTCTTTAGCCATAACCATTCAAAACGCCTTAAATTTACTCGTCGAGCGAGGAAATGTTACGGATTTACAAAATCAATATGATCAATTGTTATTGTTTGATTTAACAGAGTATACTCCGATTTCAATTACAGTTTTTCAAGCTAAATTAGCTGAAATACAAGCTGTTATCTTAAGTCCTAACACGACTCAAGATATCGCAAATACAACTTTTCAAGATGCATTAGTAGCGAATGCATTACTAATTAGTCTCGCTGATAAACAACAATTAATCGAATTGATTGATTCCACCAATTCATTAAAAGCAACGGATTATACATTAACCTCTTTTGGATATCTTCAATCGATTTTAGATACAACCGATGCTTTTATCCTTGATTTAAATGTTTCACAAGAGGAAGTAGATTTATTATATGCAAAACTTAATGAAGCAATCAATTTCTTAAGAACCAAATTATCTCCCGTTGTTCTTCAAGCAATGCTTGGAAGCATTGATATTAAAGAATATGTCGTTGTTGGGGATTCAACGATTGTAGGGTATTACTCTAGTAATCCCGATATAGTAAACGTATCTTCTGATGGATTAGTTGAAGGATATGATTACGGCCAAACTGTTATTCGGGTTGAGCTTGCGAACGGGTTATATGAAGAAATACCAATGATAGTTAAAGCGAAAGTAAAAACATCCACATTTGTCTTAGTTGTTAGTTTACCGGTATTAACGATTGGTATTGCATTTGTGTTGTTATCGACAAATGTTGAACCATCTAAAGTTATAAAAAGAATTAGAAAACCAAAACAATTTTAAGTCAATATCATTATTTAGGAGGTGAAAACATGTCAAACAATAACACAAGAAAATTATATCGTGATACAGATAATCAAAAAATCTTTGGTGTGTGTTCTGGATTAGCGGATTATCTAGAAGCGGATGTAACTTTAATTAGAGTTATCTGGGTATTACTCGTATTTTTAGCCGGAACAGGCGTATTAGCCTATATTATCATGGCAATTGTCATGGAACCTAAAAGCGTTGTAATGAAAAAAGAAAAAGTTGTGAATGATAACGATGATCCATTCGCAAAATACGATAAATAAAGAGTCGCTTATAAAAGCGATTTTTTTTACGCAAATTTTACATTGCTTTACATTCTTTAGATATTGTAAAATGATCAATTAAATTAAAATGAGGGTGTCAAATAAAACAAAAATCCAAAGGAGATTAAAATGAAAAAAAATATTAACAATTGTAACTATGCTTTTATTAGGAGTTTCGCTCGTTGCTTGCGGCGAACAAACAACGACCGTATCAACATCATCATTTGATCAAACAAAAACAATTAACGTCTATACCCGCGATACCACTTCTGGAACTCGTACAGGATTCATGGAAGGCATTGACTTCGCTGAAGCAGCAACAAGTGATTCCGTTTTAGTTGAAGGATTCATCATTAAAGATAATACCGGTATTTTATCAACCATCGCTATTGATGAATATGGTATTGGTTATGTATCATTATCAAGTGTAAACAACACCATCAAAGGTCTTAGTTTCAATGGAGTTGCTCCAACAGAAGCCAACGTTATTTATGACACTTACGGTTTAAAACGTCCTTTCATGTGGATGCTTCGTGCAGATGGAGATTATCCAAGTCAAGATGTTGAAGACATCGTCAAAGCATTTGTTGCTTTCTTAGGAACAACCGATGGTTCAGATATCATTAACAATCAAGGCGCAATCGCTTTACCCACTACCGCAACTTGGGATTCAATTAAAGCAAGCCATGATGTTTGTATTCAAGACAATTCAGATATTACCGTCCGTTTTGGTGGATCAGATTCCATTCAAAAGGTTGCTCAAGCTTTAACGGCTGCTTTCATGCCAAAATGTGGTAACTTCGTCGCTGAACATGATCACGTGACAGTCAAATTATATAATTTAGGTTCTCAAATCATTCTTGAAGTTAGTGATGACGGAATCGGTATTCCAAAAGAAGATCAATCAAGAGTCTTTGAACGTTTTTACCGCGTCGATAAAGCTAGAAGTAAAAAAACTGGTGGTACAGGACTTGGCTTAGCCATCGTCAAACATATATGCGCTTTATACCACTCTCAAATCACCTTAGAAAGCCAACTCAATGTCGGTACAAAAATCAGTATTTCATTTCCTTTAAAAGATTAAATTTAAGGCCGCTATGATAGCGGTCTTTTCTTTGAAAAGAATCATTGAATCAAAAACAATTAAAATTGAATGATTTACATTAGATAGAATATTTTCATAACCATAAAAATATTCTATTTTTCACCAAATAAAATCATTGTCAAGACTACCAAAATTATAAAAAAACAGTATAATAAAGGTAAGATAAGGAGGCGATGATTTTGGATGAATTAAGACTACATAGAACCATCATGTGTATTGACTTAAAGAGTTTTTACGCCTCCGTTGAATGTGCCCTTTTAGGCCTTGACCCTTTTAAAACACCCCTTGTCGTCGCTGATCATTCTCGAGGCGGCGGATCAATCGTTTTAGCGGTATCGCCTTACCTAAAAAAGTTTGGTGTTCCAGGAAGATGTCGCATTTTTGAATTACCAACCAACATTAAAATCATTTTCCAAAAACCACGGATGGAAAAATACTTAGAATACTCAACAAAAATCGTTGAAATCTATTTAAGGTTTGTTTCTGAGGAAGATATGTATGTTTATTCAATTGACGAAGTCTTTCTTGATTTAACAGAATACATGAATTTTTACAAAAAAACAGACGTTCAAATTGCTAAAATGATTATGGCTGAAATTTATAAAGAAACCAAAGTCTATTCAACTTGTGGCATTGGCCCTAATATGTTAATGGCTAAATTAGCATTAGATATTGAATCTAAACATTCTCCTGATTTTATCGCTAAGTGGGATTATGAAGACCTCCCAGAAAAACTCTGGAAGGTCACCCCTTTAAGTGAAATGTGGGGCATCGGTCGCAACATGGAAGCTCATCTTAATAAAATGGGACTTTTTAAAATCGGAGATATTGCGAAGTTTGATGTTAAACGTTTAAAACGAAAATTTGGAATTATCGGAGAAGAACTTTATTATCATACACATGGCATTGATTCGAGTTTAATTCAAGATAAAAATAACATCAAACCGATTGCGAAAAGTTATGGAACGGGACAAACGCTCTTTAGAGATTATTTTCCACCCGATGTTTATCAAATTGTTTTAGAATTAGTCGACGATGTTAGTCGTCGTCTAAGAATGAGTAAGAAAAAAGCAAAAACTATCCATTTTGGCATTGGATATAGTAAAGAAGCGGGCGGCGGATTCTCAAGACAACTCAGTTTAGATCAACCCACCTCCAGTGAATCAGAAATCTATAAAGCGTGTTTGCATCTCTTCAATCAGTATTACGAAAGAGAACCGATTCGAAGAGTTCATGTCAGTGTCACAAACCTCGTCGAACAACCCGAGATGCAAATCAATTTATTTGAAGATATCAATCAAGCGATTAAAGAAGCTGAAGTTTTCTCTGCAATCGATGAGATTAAATTTAAGTTTGGTAAAAACGCCGTTAATCGCGCCTCAAGCGAATTAAAAGCCTCGACCGTTAAAGCGAGAAATGACATGATAGGTGGACATAATGCTTAATACGTATGTTGACCGTGGCATTATCAAATGGAATGCCTTTGATGCGTTAGTCGGCTACTCATCGATGCTTGAGGAGATGAGATACCGCTTAGGAAAAAAAGAAAAACCCGTCTTAAGTGACGATGTTTATGAACAACTCAACCGCGATTTGACACTTGCGTGGCAAAATCATCAAGAAGTTGAAATTAGATATTATCATGATGGTTATGCAAGATTTACTTTTGGAACGATTAGAAAGTTAGATTTTACCAATCGTGAGGTTATTTTATCAACGTATGAACGATTAAAAGCTGAAGACATCATTGGACTCAACGTCCTATGATGTTTTTTTGGTCTAAGGTATAAAATAAAACACAGTTATGATAGAATTAACTCTAGATGAACAAGGAAGTGATATCAGTGCTCACAATCAAAGCATATGCAAAAATTAATTTGTTTTTAAATGTCTTTGGATTAAAAGAAAATGGCTATCATGATTTAGAAATGGTCAACGCTAAAATTGATTTAGCTGACACGCTTATTTTTGAAGAATCATTCAATCAACCTGCGGTCATCATCAAATCGAATGATTTATTTCTAGAAAAAGAAGGAAACTTGTTATATAAAGTCGCTCATTTTATGATGGACTACTATGCATTAGGAAAATCCGTTAAAATTACTGTCGATAAAAACATTCCAGCTGGCGCAGGACTCGCAGGAAATAGTACCGACGCCGCAGCCATCATTAAAGGGTTAAATCAATTATTCGAATTAAACTTAAGCGATTCTCAAATGGAACAAATCGGTTCTAAATTTGGCGCAGACATTCCATACTGTTTATATGATAAACCTGCCATCGTCAAAGGTATCGGTGATCAAATTGAATTTGTTAAACTGCCTTTAGATAACTGTCAAGTCCTGGTCATAAAACCGCAAGTCTTTTTAAAGACGGAAGATGTATTTCGTTTGGGTGATGAAATCGGATTTGATTCATCGGATTTATCACCGATGTTAGATGCCATACAGACACAAAACCAAGAGGCTTTCATCACTTCAATGAAGAACAGTTTAGAAAAACCTAGTTTCAAAATCAGCCAAGAAACAAAAGAAACAAAACTTCTTGTTTGTCAGGAATTAGGAAGTGAAGGCGTCATCATGAGCGGCAGCGGTTCAACGATTCTAAAGGTCGCACCATCAAAAATGAATGATTTTTCTCGTTTTTTTGAGAAGTATGTGAATAAATATATGATTTTTCAAGCAAATATCGTCAATAAAGAATAAAAAACGCTTTTAAATCGCTATATATCGTGATATAATCAAGAAAAGAGGTGGTAATATGAGAATAACTGAAGTCCGCGCTAAAAGAGTCAATGGGGAAAACCGCTTGGTTGGAATTGCCGCCATTACCATTGATGAGTGCTTCGTTGTTCATGAACTGCGCATTATTGAGGGAAAAGACGGACTGTTTGTAGCGATGCCAAGTCGGAAAATGCCGAATGGAGAGTTCAAAGACGTTGCCCACCCCATTAATACCGAGACGAGAAGTCAAATCGAAGCTGCAGTTTTGGATGCTTTCAATCAGCTTCCGCCAATTAAAACAGAAGAATAAGTTGTCTATCAAAGTGCCTACTTTTAAAAGTTGGCACTTTCTTATTTATGAGATATGGAGTATAATATAGGATGGTTTAAAAGAGAAAATATACGGAGGGATAAGATGGCGATCTTTCACGGATCAAAAGTAAAAATATTTTCATTAAGTTCTAACATGGAATTAGCACAAGAAATAGCGGATTATATTGGTATACCGCTAAGCACTTGCGAAGTATCTCGTTTTGCGGACGGAGAAATTAATATTAACATCGGTGAAACTGTACGCGGACACAAAGTCTTTATTGTTCAATCGACTTCAGCGCCTGTCAATGAACATGTTATGGAATTATTAATCATGATAGATGCATTAAAACGTGCTTCAGCTCGAGAAATTAATATCGTAATGCCATATTATGGCTATTCAAGACAAGATCGAAAAGCAAAAGCTCGTCAACCAATTTCAGCAAAATTGATTGCGGATTTACTCCAAGTTGCTGGCGCAACACGTGTTATTTGTGTTGATTTACATGCAGCTCAAATTCAAGGGTTTTATGATATTCCAATTGATAATTTCCGCTCTATGCCAATTATCGCAGATTATATCAAAACCAAAGAAATTAAAAATATGGTTGTTGTATCGCCTGACCATGGCGGTGTTGCTAGAGCAAGAAGTTTGGCTGATGCTTTGAATGCTCCTATCGCAATTATCGATAAAATGCGGCCAGAACCGAATGTTGCGGAAGTAATGAATATTATTGGTAGCGTCAAAAATAAGAATTGCGTCATTTTTGATGATATGATTGATACAGCTGGTTCAATCGTTGCTGCAGCGAACGCTTTAAAAGAAGCTGGGGCAAAAGATATTTATGCATGTTGTACTCATCCATTATTATCGGGGCCTGCAGTTGAAAGAATCATGAATTCACCGTTAATTGAAATGGTTTGTACCAACACAGTCTTACTACCAGAAGAAAAGAAATTCCCAAAATTAGTTCAATTATCAATTTCCCATTTGCTTGGACAAGGCATTATCAATATTATTGATGACCAAGGAGTCTCAACGCTATTTAGTTAAAACAAAAGCACTTACCGAATGATGGGTAAGTGCTTTTTTATTATGGTTGATATTCTTGGTAGAAAAAGGTTAAGTACTCATCATAAATAGAAATTTGTCTAACGAGTTTTAAATAGATTTCACCGTCTACAGGTGAGGTGAAAATGTATTGATAACTATCATCACCCCCCAATTTGGTTAAGGTCATTGATAGTTTTTGCAAGTTCGAATCATAAAATTCAAATAAATTATAGAGGTTACTCGTGAATTCATAGGTAGTGTCTTGACTAACATTAATTTTTAAGTAACGAGTTTTAGTCATACTATAGGTAATTTCATGATTGATATCAGGAACAACTGCAATTTTGACATCTTCAAATGAATAGGCTTCAACTTGAGAAAGTGTAGAAGTATCGGTTTGTGAAGAAGCTGCAAAATCGAGTTGATAGTTGAGGTAATAACTATATTCAGAATCAAGTTGATCAAAGGTTACTTCTATACCGATGACTTGATTGGTAAAAGTAAAAATAATCTCGACATTAGAATAGGTTTTAGTTAAGTCGTATTGATAGACTCGATAAATATCCCCAAAGATATCATTGGCGTCTTTAAAAAATATCATATTTTGGTAGGTCGTATTTATTGTAAATCCATCATTGGTAACAAAATATTCACCTTTCAATAAGGTTGAATCGGCATTTACTACATTTTTGACTGGAATTTCGTCCATCACAGCCGGTTCATATAAATAAGAGTCTTTCATTAAAAACCCTAAAATGGTTTGGTTATATTCAAAGAATATTTCTTGTCGAATAGGTTCATTTGTAATTTCAGGAATTGTGTTTACGGTATATTTTGTTTGATTTGAATAGTGTTCGTAGATATGTTCACTGATAAATTTATAGTGATTTGAGTTGTCGGAGTCATAGGTTTTTCTAATAAAACGATAAGGTAACGTAGATGCTTTCTCCTGAAAATTTTGTAGTTGAAGATATAATTGATTACGAATTTCGTTGTTTAAGGCTTCATTAATAACCACGTGGACTAAACTGTGCTCTTCAATAACCCGCTGTCCCTCAATTTCTACGTGATAAGTGATGGGATAAGAACCGATTGTGTTATAGTCGATACTTTCGGTGATTGTAATCCCGTATGTTCGATTGTATTGGTCTTTCGCTGAAACACCACTTAAAAGATTGATAGGGTCAGAACCTTGATTCACCGTTATTTCATGAATTCCATAAAGAGAAATCACAGGAGATTCGGTTGACTGCGGAAGCGTTGAGATTGTTGTGGGGGATGAATTATTCGAACATCCAAATAAAAAAAGTCCGAGAAAAACAAGCAATAATATCGATTTTAATTTCATAGTAGGCAACCTCGCTGATAGTTATTAATACAATTATAACATACATGTTTTTTATTTTTGGTTGCTTTTTTGGTGGGATATCATGTTTATCAATTGATTACTTTACAAAAACGGCTATTATGTTATAATAATGATAAATCGAAGAACGGAAAAGTATGGTATGTCGGGATTTTAGCGAGTGAGGGTTGATGGAAGCCTCATACGATGACTTATCAGAATAACACCGGGAGAGACAGAAGAATAAAGTAGACCTGTCCGCTAGTTGCGTTAACAACTTTCAAGAGCCAGATTTCTGGAATCAAGGTGGTACCGCGGTTATTTAATCGTCCTTTTATTTAAGGATGATTTTTTTTATTTTTGGAGGATATAATAGATGAAAAAATTAGTAAAGAAATTGTATGATGATTTTGAACAACTTTCCGGTCAACTTGTGACGGTTTCGGGATGGGTTAGAAATAATCGAGCACAAAAAGAATTTGGATTTATTGATCTTAATGATGGTTCGTTTTTTGAAACAATTCAAGTGGTTTATGAATCGAATTTATCATCATTTAAAGAAATCCAAAAATATCGTGTTGGATCTTCAGTTGAAGTCACGGGGGTATTGACTTTAACCCCAAAACTCAAACAACCATTTGAAATCAAAGCAACAACGATAGAATTACTTGGAGACAGCCCTGAAAACTATCCTATTCAACCAAAAAGACACACTCGTGAATTTTTAAGAGATAATGCGCATTTAAGAATGAGAACAAATCTTTTTAATGCGGTTTTTCGTGTTCGTTCACTAGTAAGTTTTGCAATTCATGATTTTTTCAGACAAAATAACTTTGTTTATGTTCACACACCAATTATCACTGGTTCTGATGCTGAGGGAGCAGGACAAATGTTTAGAGTAACAACCCTTGATATCGATGAAATTGTTAATAAAGGTGAAAAAAACATCGATTATTCAAAAGATTTCTTTGGAAAACCAACAAATTTAACAGTTTCTGGACAGTTACAGGTTGAATCTTATGCGATGGCCTTTAGAAATGTTTATACCTTTGGACCAACATTTAGAGCGGAAAATTCTAACACACAACGTCATGCATCTGAATTTTGGATGGTTGAACCAGAAATTGCGTTTTCTGATTTGAAAGATGATATGAACCTTGCTGAATCAATGGTTAAGTATGTTATTAATTATATCTTAGTAAATGCAGCTCATGAAGTGGATTTCTTTGATGCTTTTGTAGAAAAAGGATTGAAAGAAAAACTTCATAAAGTCGTATCTTCTAAATTTAAATCAGTTACACATTATGATGCAATTGAGATTTTAATCCAGAGCAAAGAATCATTTGAAAACAAACCCGAGCATGGCGAAGACTTAGCAACAGAGCATGAAAAATATCTAACTAAACACTTTGGCGGACCGGTATTTGTTATTGATTGGCCAAAAGATATTAAAGCCTTCTATATGCGCTTAAATGATGATCAAAAAACTGTAGCTGCGATGGACTTGTTAGTACCAGGAGCGGGCGAGTTAATTGGTGGATCGCAAAGAGAGGAACGTCTTGATTTTCTTGAAAAACGGATGGAAGAAATGCATGTGTCTAAAGAAGAGTTAGAATGGTATCTTGATTTGCGTCGTTATGGCGGATGCAAACACGCTGGATTTGGATTGGGTTTAGAAAGAATGGTTATGTATGTAACGGGTGTAGATAATATTCGTGATGTGATTCCATTTCCAAGAACGCCGAAAAATTGTGAGTTTTAATATGACTTTAAAAACCCCCACCTTAAAAATAATGAATGGAGGTACGTTATGAAAAAATACTTAAGTGTAATAGTTGTTATCATATTGTCGGTGTTATTATACGCTTGTCAAGAAGGCTCGACGACAACGACACCTTTAACTACCACAGAAACGACAACAATACCAACTACTTTGACGACAAAACCTTGGGTTTATCAACCTGCAAACACGGACAATTCTATTAGCGAACAGGTTGACCTATATGATAATACTTATAATATTGGCTTGTTTGTAACAATTGATCCAACAACTTCAATAGGAATTAATTTTGAATTGCCGAGTGAAGGGAAAGGTTATGTTGATTATAAAACGGTTGGTAGCGATGATAAAATAAGCATAGAATCAACCTATAAATCAACGCTGGTCGGAAAAAAAACGCTTAATCATCATGAAGCTCTTCTTTTAAATTTATTACCGGATACGACTTATGAATATCGGGTAAGAGATGAAGAAGGAACACAAATCAGTGATGTTTACCGATTTAAAACAAAATCAGTCAATCCATCTGAGTTTTCTTTTTTGTTACTAGCTGATCCTCAAGAGAATTCTAGTTTAGGCTATATGGCTTACAGTCATTCAATTATGACTGTGATGGATGAAATTAATCAAACACCTGACTTTATGATGTTTGTAGGCGATATCGTTAATGATGCTGATATTCGTTCAGAATGGAATTATTTCTTTACATATTCATCGCCTTTTATTTATAACATTCCAATTATGGCGACTGTTGGTAATCATGATGTTGGTAGAGTTACTGATACAAGAATGACGAATCTTGAGTTTGATGGGTACTTCAATCTCCCTAATAATGGACCAACTTATAAACCTTTTTCTGATATTTCAGAAGATTTGAGACCAACCGATTTTGATAACGGAAAAACGTATAGTTTTGATTACGACAATACGCATTTTATTGCGATTAATTCGGAAACACTATGTGATGGAACAACCGCTTGTTCTTTGAAGGATGCAGCAAATGTTGAAATTTTAAAGCAGTGGTTAGTTGATGACCTGACGACCAATGAGATGAAATGGACTATTGTATTTTTACACCGAGGCCCTTACACACTTTCTTATGATACCATTATGATACGTGAGGAGCTAGTTCCCATTTTTGAACAGTTTGACGTTGATTTGGTTGTTAGTGGTCATGACCATCAATATTCAAGATCAATTTATAACGAAGGTTCAATGATTCCTTTTAATCGTTCTGATGACTATCTTAAGGGGACACAGTCTTTAATCACGAGCAACGAAGTTGATTATCATTTTAACGATTATGATACTTCGATTGGTGTGACGTACTTAGTTGGAAACACCTCTGGGACCAAGTTCTATGGCGGTGTTCGAAGTTCAGGAATTGATGTTCATTACGAATTTCTAGATAAACATGTCGTTATTCCACAAATCATGATAACAGATGATTACATCAAAGTTACCTCATATGGATTAGAACGCGCTTCTCAGTTTCAAGTAGAAGTTGATGATATCTATATTTTAGAAACATTTTATTTAAGAAAACAACAATAATTAACAAAAAGATCACCCAATTTGAAATGGGTGATCTTTTTTTCGGTAGTATTAATTATCTAATCCGAAATGCAAACGGAGTTTTCCGTTGACAACGTAACTATCTTCAAACACTATAGTTGAACCTTCAAACATTTTATTTAAAGTTTCTTTTGGAACGACGATTGTATTATCGACCATTAAAGTATCGTCGAACACCTGGAATAACATCGTTAATATCTGTGTGTCCAATTGAACATCACCAAGATTTGAATTGATTATTGTTAATATCATGTCTCCATTTTCATTCATACTAACGTGACTTGATAGATTGAATTGCATGTCAAATGATTCAGTTCCTCCGGGTTTTGTCAAAGTCATTTTCAGGTGTATCGACAAGACATCTCCTACCATCCTAATAAAGAGATTTGTAGAACTAAATAAGTATTCAATCTCTTCATCATTTAACATAAATTTGATTGGAAACTCAAATTGAACTTTTTCTCCCAAGGTATAGTCAAGGATAGCATTTACATCGGCTTCGGTTAAATCTATCCGAGGATCAAGGGGGTTTTGGAAGACATTTAATAACGCTTGAGCAGCGATGTTTGCCATGAAGGTGGCTTTATCAACTTCGCTATCCCAGCGAGTAAATGAGGGTTCATTTAGATCGGTTGATAATCGGCGGAAAACGCCAATATTGAGCGATATATCAAACCCTTCATCAGAGAGATCGAGGATTAATAAATTCTCTTGATAAATGACCTTTAATAAGGCGGCGAAAGTAGGATCAATATCATAAAGAAAATCGGTCAATTCATTTTCGCCAACGACAAAAGTAAAGTCATCTTGGCTAAATGATCCAAAACTTAAGTTTTCAGCGATCAATTCATTAAGACTTTTAGAGGTCAATTGTTTTATGATAAAGCTAGCAAATTTATAAGCAGATTTGAGCGGAAGCTTTATTCTGCCTATTTCAATTTTATCTAATTTAAGGAAATACTGATTATTTTCTGCCAAGACAATATCAAACCGAATTTCTATTCCTGTTTGATAAAGAACACTACCAGAAGATGCAGCATAATCTGCTCCAGCGTAGACAATGATTTGGTCGTCGAGTAATTTTGTCCAAACACCTTTAAACCCTAAATGGTTTCCAATCATCATCATATAGTTAAATGCCAATTCATCAGAGTAGGCACTATTAAGATATTTTGAATTGGATTTAGATAATTCTTTTTGAATAGCACGATTTATGAAAGCTTCATCAATGGTTAATTCAACATAATCTTCGCTTTCATTAGTAAGAAGATTATTCAGTTCTTGATTAAGGACAGTATAGAAATTACTTTCAGATGCGCTCACATATTGAGAAGTCGGAGGAACGGTTTCCTTATAAAACAATATTAATGGGAGAATAACAAAGATGAATAAGATTGCGACTAATGTGATGATAAGTTTGACTAGTTTTTTCATCGTCATTGAATCCTTTCATGTTAATAGATAGATTTATTGTATCACAGTCAAGGATCATTCCTTTAGTCAAAGTAAATTTACATAACAAAAAGCTATTCACAAATCACGTGAATAGCTTTTGAAGTCCTTTTAAGAGTTCTTATTTTTTTACTGTTTCAGCAAGAGCGGTTGCCATTCCGACAAGCCCTTGTAATTCAGAAGGAATGATAATCTTTGTTGCTTGTCCTTGAGCAACTTTATCAAGGGTTTTATAAGCTTCTAAAGTTAAGTATGCTTGTGATGCTTTTGCATCATTAATCAAGGTGATACCTCTAGAGGTAGCTTCTTGGACCTTAAGGATAGCCTCAGCTTGACCTTCAGCTTCACGAATAGCAGCTTCTTTTTTTGCTTCAGCACGAAGAATTGCAGATAATTTTTCTCCCTCAGCTTCCAAGACGGCAGCTGCTTTTTTACCTTCAGCAATCAAGATTGACTCACGG
>CAYIYY010000011.1:0-16896 GCA_964367605.1 uncultured Candidatus Izemoplasmatales bacterium
GAACAAGTTCTTTCGACTCTTTTTATTTAATTGTCCGTTTTGAGCAAACTAACTCAAATTCGGAGTGTTTTTACACTATAACCATTTCGACATGATGGCGTAACCATCAACCTCTTCCCTAACTTTAAAACCATTGTCTTCATACATTTTCTTACTTCCACGGTAAGAACTTTCAGATATCTCAGTTGTATTTTGCGGCACAACAAGTAATTTTTTATACCCTAAACCTTTTAAATCTTCTAAAGCGAATTGGTAAAGGGCTTTACTGACGCCTTGACGTCTATATTCTGGCTTTATCATGAAACAAATGAGGAGTGCTGTGTCTAAATTCGCCCATTTTAAGAGAATTGACTTAAGTCTTGGATAATTTTCCCAATGACCGGCATTGAGCCATCCAATCGGCGTTTCATTATCAAAAGCCATATAACCATGCATTAATCCACCACTAATTTGATCAATGGCTTCTTGGCGATTTTGAAGTCCTTGTTTTTCAGTCCATTCAGTTTTGGAGCAATCACTGTGATAAAAACGGCAGTAGCAACCTTTCCAATCCGGATGATGCGTAAAATCTAAACTATCCATGAATTGAACGAAGAGTTCTCCGTCAAAAATGTTAATCGGTCGAATATGTAAGTTCATTGTTTACCCCTTTATATAGAGAAGCAAGAGCTTCAATGTGTTTTCAAGTGCACTGATATGAGTTCTTTCCATTCCATGAGAAGCATGAACGCCAGGTCCAATTAATCCACCGCGTAAATCATTTCCACCGTGTAAAGCCGCAGATACATCAGAACCGTAGAACGGATAGATGTCTGTAGCGAAATTTAAATCATTTTCTTTTGCGAGTTTCGCGAGTTTTGAGACGATTTGGTAGTCATAAGGACCACTTGAATCTTTCGCGCAGATGGAAACCATCATTTCCGTACAAGAGAGATCCTCGCCGATACAACCCATATCAACCGCAATCAGTTCATCAAGTTCAGGCACGTAAGATGCGCCATGACCAACTTCTTCATAAGTTGAGATGATAATTTTAAGGTTTTGATAAGGAATCGTTTTTGTTTTAGATAAATGATAGAGAAGTCCATAAAGTATCGCAACACTGATTTTATCATCCAAAAAGCGACTTTTGATGAATCCAGAAGGCGTTATCGTCGTTTTCGGATCAAAAAAGATAAAATCACCCGGGGCAATCCCAAGTTTTAATGTATCGTCTTTAGAACTGACGACTTCATCGATTCTGACAATCATCTTTTCTGGGGTTCTTTCAATCGTGTTCGCATCTCGGTTCACATGCGAAGACGGATTGATTGATAAAAACGTCCCTTGATAATCTTGATGGTCTCTCGTACGAATGGTACAATACTCGCCGTCTAACGTCGGCCATATCGGTCCGCCAATCGTCGTAAATTTTAAATCACCGGAAGCCGTAATGCTTCGAACCATCGCCCCTAAGGTATCAACGTGACCCGATAATCCGAGTGAAAACAGCGAAGATCCTTTTACGGAAATAATCAAATTTCCCTTTTTTGTTTTTTGTGTTTCATACCCCAGTCGAATCGCTTCACTTTCACAAAAATCAATGACCTCTTGGGTATAACCGGAAGGAGAAGGAATCGATAATACTTTTTGTGCAAAATCTTTCACGTATTCTAATGTATTTTTCATTAATATCACCCTTCATCATTATAGCATAGAATGCGAGTTTCATCGAGATTCTCTTTTATTCATTGACTTTCTATGTTAAAATAAAGGTGATATAACCGCCTATAAGGCGGATTTTTAGGAGTTGATACCATGATTGTAGTCTTCGGCGGAGCGTTTAATCCTCCTACCATCGCTCATGAAGCGATTTATCATCACGTTGTTAAACATCTAGCTTGTACCAAATTCATCTATCTACCCGTGTCTAATCTATATACCAAACGGTCTTTAGCATCGAATTTTCACCGGCTGGAAATGTTAAAAATCATGACGAATCATTTGCCTAACGCCTCTGTTTCTACCATGGAATTTGATGATTCTGATTATTTAGGAACGTATCAAAGTCTCATTCGTTTCCAAGACAATTATCCAAATGATGAAATTGCTTTTGTGATTGGGGCAGATAATTTAGCGAAACTTCATAAATGGATTAACGCTGAAAGTTTATTATCTGATTTTAGATTTGTGGTCATTAACAGAAATCAAACCGATATTGAAAAGGCCATCATGGATAATCCCGCATTAGCGAAACATCGAGATAATTTTATTATTCTCCCTGATTTCGATTTTGAAATCTCATCAACATCGTTTAGAGAAAATTTTGATCAATCATTGGTGACGAATGACGTGTATCACTACATCCTCATCCACCAACTATACAGGAGCTAATTATGTACAAACACGGATTCATGAAAATATGTCTCGTTAGTCCTAGATTAGCGGTTGGAAATCCGGATTATAACGTTGATCAGATGCTTCTCGCTTTAGAAAATAATGAGGCTTCAATTGTTGCTTTCCCTGAATTAGGAATCACAGCATACACCTGTAATGACCTTTTCTTTCAAAAGGCATTATTTACAGATGCTTTAAATGCTTTACAAAAACTTTTGAATTTAAATACATTTAAAGGGGTTATTATTTGCGGCATTCCTTTAGAAATCGAAGAAATGGTTTTAAACTGTGCCATTGTTATTCAAGGAAAGAAAATCTTAGGTGTTGTCCCAAAATTTTATTTACCGAACACAAAAGAATTCTACGATAAACGTTGGTTTAAATCCGGCTTTGAAGTTGTAAAATTTGTTAAAAAAATCGAATTGCTCAATCAAAAAGTGCCATTTGGCAATATCATATTTAGCGCTGATAAGGTGAAATTTGGCATTGAAATCTGTGAAGATATGTGGGCAACGATTGCCCCTGGTAATTTCATGAGCGTCAATGGTGCGAATTTAATTATCAATCTTTCGGCTTCAAATGAAACCTTAGGGAAAGATACCATCCGTCGGAGTACCGTGTTAGAACATTCAAGAAAGAACTGCGGCATTTATGCTTATGTCTGTGCTGGTTTAGGCGAATCGACGTCGGAAACGGTCTTTGGCGGACATAACATTGTGGCCTCTAATGGGGTTTTATTAAAAGAACAAGCCAATTTCAGTTTAGAAACGGATATGCTTTGCGTCGACTTGGATTTCGATAAGATTGCTTATGATCGCAGAAGCAATTCATCGTTCCGTGATTCGATCTATAAATATCCGCAAGAGTATCAACAAGTTAAATTCAGTTTACCAGAGTCTATGGATTATCATTTCAATTATTTAACCGATCCCACACCTTTTGTCCCCAAAGACAATATCCATGAAGCATTTGAAAAGATTGCTTCAATTCAAGAATTTGGGTTGGTTAAACGGTTGAAACATTTAAATATGAGTAAAGTTTTGATTGGCATTTCTGGCGGGCTTGATTCATCTTTAGCGCTGATTATTGCTTGCAGGGCTTTTGATCGGCTCGGGTTTGACCGTAAAGGCATTATCGCCGTGACCATGCCTGCAATGGGCACCACATCACGAACTGAAAAAAATGCGAACCTGCTCATGAAAGGCTTAGGGGTAACAGCTAAGTCGATTGATATTAAAGATGCCGTAGGCGACCATTTAGCGCTTTTAGGTCATGATCAAACAACGGAAGACGTGACCTATGAGAATGCTCAAGCAAGAACAAGAACGATGATTCTCATGAACATGGCTAATCAATATAATGGTATTGTTTTAGGAACAGGTGATTTATCTGAAATCGCGTTAGGGTGGTCTACTTATAATGGCGACCAAATGTCGATGTATAATGTGAATGCTGGAATTCCAAAAACGTTAGTCCGTTTTATGATTGAAAATTATGCAAATTATGTCTTTAACGAGGATATTGAAGCCAGTTTAAACGATATTTTGGTAACACCGATATCGCCAGAACTTAAAAAAGTCCAATCAACGGAAGCCATCATCGGCAAATATGAAATCAATGATTTTATCTTATACCGATTCTTGGCTTGCGGCGACGAACCAGCTCGCATCGAATTTATGCTTCATAAAACCTTTGGTTTATCACCGGAAAAAGCTAAAGAAGCCAGCGATGCTTTCTTCAAACGTTTTTATTCTCAACAATTTAAACGACAAGCCAGCCCCGATGGACCAAAAGTCTTAGATATTGGCTTATCACCACGAAGTGACTTCAGAATGCCTTCTGACGTCAAACGATAAATCGATGAAAGGAGCGTCAATTGAAATTATTAATTTCAGTTGAGAGGATCCCGATGACAAAAGTTATTTTAGGCTTATCTGGCGGCGTTGATTCAAGCGTCTCAGCGGTCCTATTAAAAAATCAAGGTTACGATACTGAAGCGCTCTTTATGCGGAACTGGGATAGTGCCTTAAACAATGATATCTCTGGTAATCCAGATTTACTCGATCCTATTTGTCCGCAAGAAACCGATTATTTGGATGCTTTAGCGGTTGCGAATCAATTAGGGATTGTTTTACACAGACACGATTTCATTAAAGAGTACTGGGACGACGTGTTTCAGTACTTTTTGAACGAATATGCCAAAGGTAGGACCCCTAATCCAGATATCTTATGTAATAAATACATTAAGTTCAAAGCGTTTTTAGAAGTGGCGAAAACATTAAACGCCGACAAAATCGCGATGGGACATTATGCAAGAGTAAGAGAAGTAAATGGGGAGTATCAATTATTAAAAGCCCTTGATTTAAATAAAGATCAAAGTTATTTTTTATGTCAATTAACCCAGGAACAATTAAAATATGTGTTATTTCCCATCGGAGAATTAACAAAACCTGAGGTTCGTAAAATTGCGGATGAGTATCATTTAGCGACCGCAAAGAAAAAGGATTCTACAGGCATTTGCTTTATCGGTGAACGCGATTTTGCGGCATTTTTAGGTAATTACTTACCGGCGAAATCAGGAACAATCATCTCCGATAAAGGTCAAGTCATGGGCGTTCATCAAGGGTTGATGAACTATACCATCGGTCAACGAAAAGGGCTTGGCATCGGTGGAAATAAAGAATTAGGGAATGATCCTTGGTTTGTCATCGGAAAGAATTTAAATAAAAATGAGTTAATGGTTGGACAAGGTTTTTATCACCCGTTACTCATGGCGAATTTTTGTACGGTTGAAGATATCAACTGGATTCCTAAAGATAAGTTTGAAGGAACCCTTCAGTGCAACGCCAAATTCAGATATCGTCAAAATGATATTCCAGTCGAAATCACTTGGCGTCAAAATAATCAATTAGAGGTCAAATGTTTAGAACCCGTTCGAGCGATGACCCCAGGTCAAGCCGCTGTCTTTTATCTGGGTGATATTTGTTTAGGTGGGGGAACCATTGATAAAGTTTATATGGATGACGTTTTAAGAATATATTAGGTGTATTTATGAAAAAAATTGGATTGTGTTTATCCGGTGGCGGGGCCAGAGGGGCCTACCAAATCGGGGTGGCGAAACGGTTAGAAGAATTAGGAATTTTAAGCCAAATTGAGGTTTTTTCAGGTACGTCAATTGGATCCGTGAATGCCGTTTTATTATCGACAAAATCGGTTGATGAAGCATTTCAGTTATGGAAAGAGATTTCTCCAGATGAAATCAAAAGTACTGAAGGCATTTTTTCACGAATTCGTGAAGAAAAGATTCAAATCATTGAAAATGGAATTTTCTCCATTGAAGCTTTGAGAGAAAGACTTTGGAAATATTTGGATTTCCCAACCGTCAAACAAAAAGAGATTTATGTCACGATGTCTGAAGCGGGTTCACCCAACGATAATTTATTTAGTTTAGTCAAAAGTGGTTATCATCATTTCGTAAAAAAAGAACAAAAAGCCGTTTATAACTTGTTAAGTGAATATGACAATGACGATATCGTCAATATGGTTTTAGCGTCTTGTTCGATCCCGATTGTCTTCCCTGGGGTGACTTTAGGCGATAAAAAGTACTTTGATGGCGGACTTTATGATAATGTTCCGATTTATCCGCTGATTGAAACTGGCTGTGACACCATTATCGTCATTCACTTACATTTGTTTGACCATATTAATAAAGAGAAGTATCCGCATGTCAAATTCTATGAAATTCGTCATAAACACACGTTAGGTAGCTTACTAAAGTTTGATCCCAATCATTCACAAACACTTTTTGAACTGGGTTATGACGACGCCATGGAATTTTTCAAAGATATCGAATTATAAAAAAACATAAGAAAGACCTCCTTTGCGTAAGATTTAAGAAAAGGAGGTCTTTTTATATGAAAAAATGGATGATTTTAATCATTATGTGTTTTATTGTGTCTTTTTCGTTTATCACAAGAATTGAAGCGGACGAATATCAAAACTACCAAGAAATAGTATTTGACGAAGAGGGGCATAAACTTCTGAAAAATTATACCAAGGATGATTACAATAGTTATTACTCAAATTTCGCGAAGAAATATTTTATGGGTTGGCGAATTTTGACGGTAACGAGAAATGAGACGGTTGAATTTTTGTCGGAAACAAAACTAAAAATTTATAACAATGGCTATAGTACAATCAAACATAATATCACTTTAACCACCAAAGAAGAGACAAAATTTCAAGCGAGTGTGACTGGTGAACTTGATTTAAAGGTGAGTGGAAACGTAAAAAAGTTTAAAGGTGGACTCGACGCCAATATTAAAGGAACGATTCAATATACGAAATCCACTTCTGCGAGTGAATCGTACGAATTTGTGATTATTGTCGATCCGGGAACTTACGTCACGATTGTGACGAGAGGAACCGGAGAAATTAGTAATGGTGTGGCGAAGCATTATTTATTTTGGGTTCAGACGAAAAAGGGAGGTTGGGAGACCTTTGTCGTCACGACGGAATATTTTGAAATTATTAAGGAACGACTCTAATGCGAAAATATTATGGACTCATTATCTTTTTATATCTAGCTATCGCAGCGGTTTTGATTATTCTTGCGCCAAAATCAAAATCTGTGGTTTTAATGGCGGTTGCAGAACGTCCCTATTCACAAGTGATAACTGATGAAAAAGAACGTTTTGAAGTATTGATATACCTCTCAGAAACCGATACTTTTTTATCAACGAAGAATGCCATCATTGATACAAGACTGTTGGGAGAAGACATGGAGCTTGAACTATCGATTGACACCATTATGGATCTTGAAATGATGACGAATTATCAAAACCAGTCGTATCATGTTTTTCGTTATTCATTTGATTTATCGGGTTATGAGTTTGATGGTTTACCTTTGGAATTTGAAAACGCCATCTTGCAAATGACGTATGACAATGAGTATGTCATTAATTATGAAATTGGTACTGTCTTTCTATTATGGGAATCCATCGAAGAAAATACTGATTTTGATTTTTTTAGGTTATCTGGACTCTATGGGGTTCACGATAATAAAAATCAATTACAAGGCATCCAAATCGGATTTGATCGTTTTATTGAAGGGGATATTACGATTCATTCAATTACTTGTGGGATGAATGACATTTTTTTCAATCTTGATTATCATCTTAAGCAAGAGGAAATGAGTGAAGGACTTAGTCTTTATGAAAGGCTTGGAGATACCTTTGACCCCTATGATATAGCACTCACTAAAGACGACTATTCATTGAAGATTAGTCCTTCAGACATCTATGCGATTCCACTCAACTATCGCCATCAAGATCTTGATTTGACGCGCTTTCCTTTGATCATTGATTATGAGATTAATCAAGAAATGAGACAATTCATCATCGATGATTTCATGTTTAAAACTGAGTCGATCCAATTAGTGGAGGGTCAAGGTAATGTCCACACTTACGAATACCGCTATCGAGATTAAAAACGTGACAAAAAAGTACCATAATAAAAATGGAATTCATTTAGTCAATGTGAGATTCGAGTCAGGAAAACTAAATTTACTGGTTGGTAAAAACGGTTCAGGTAAAACGACATTAATCAAATGTATCATGGGTGTTGTCAGGTACGAAGGGGTTATCAACAAGCAACGCTCAACCATCGGCTACGCTCCAGAAGATTATGTCATGCCCTATTTTATGAGCGTATGGGATTTTTTGCACAGTATCGGAAAAATCAAGGATAGTCCAAAAACGACATTACAGACTGAGATTGATGAGCATTTAGCCTATTTTGAGATGCAAAACCATGCCCATCAAAGTTTTGGGACTTTATCCAATGGGATGCGGCAAAAAGTGAATTTAATACAAGCTTTTTTAAATCATCCGAAAACGATTATTTTGGACGAGCCCTTACATGGGCTAGACGATATTTCAAAAGCAAAGATATTAAAGTTAATTACTTTGCGAATGAAAGAGAGTCTCATTATTGTTTCGACCCATTATCCTGAACTGTATAAAACGCGAAAAAAATCCTTATATGTGATGGAGGATGGGATGTTATATGAAAGAATTTCTGAAACTGCAGTATAGTTATCTTTTTAATAAAGTCTCAGCTTGGTTCTTATTCTTGATGATTGTGATCGCAACCGTTGGCGTTATCTATGCCAGCGGTTTTACTTCGCTCTATGGAGAACTCGATTTAGATCGAACGAACCGGTTAATCAATTATCAAATGGAATCCTATTTATTAGTCAAATTTATCTTGGTTGTGATATCCATTTTTTTATCCATCCAAGGGTATTATTCTCAGTTTACAAAATATCATTTGTTTTTCTTACAAAAGGAAAGAGGGAAAGTCCTATTAGGTGTTTCAAAACAAATCGCCATCATGGTGGTTATAGGCATAATGTTTTTGCATACGATGATTGTCATTCATTTAGTCGGATTTTATTTAACGCCCTATTTCCGGTTTGAAATACAATATTTGATGGCGTTAATCAGTCTCTTTATCGAAGCAATGATTTTAGGACTGATTGGAAGTATATTAATACAATTGATTGATTCGATTTTTTCCGGACTGATCCCTTTAGTCTTGTTTTGGGTTACTGAAGCGAATGCAACATATGAAGAAATTAATCAATCGAGTTGGATGAAATCACTCTATGCCATCATTCCAAATGCAATTATGGTTCAAAATGAGTTTGTTATAATCTACGATTTACTTCACTATGGATTAGTCTTTCTTTTTTTATGGATTTTGAATCTTTTGATTTTCATCTGGAAAGATATAAAATAGCCATTATATGCTATAATGAATAACAGGGAGGTGCGTATTTTGTCAATGAATAACTGTATCTATGGGTATTTGCATTTCGTTGAAACCATGGGGCAAAATGACTCCTCTGTTAATCATAAAAACCAGATGTCTGAACACTTAGCTTTTGAAAAAGCAGTAAAACAAGTGAAAACAGATATCTCTGAAACCAAAAAATCGATGAACCCTTCCTTACATGTTTTATGGGATATTCTTGAGTTTTATGAACTTGCGATTGAAGATTATGTCATGATCAATACGATTACTGAAAGTATTTCAAAAACACATTTAACCGCTGAATCAGCGATTAACTTATATTTTGATCATTATATCGACGATTTAAAAACGAAAGATGCCTATTTTCAATCTCGAACAAACGATTTCATCGATTTAAAAAATCGATTACTTCATGCTTTATCACATCAAAACCAAAGTGTTTCAATTCATAAAAAATCGTATAAGAAACCCACCATTCTCGTTTTTGATTCAATTTATCCTTTTGAACTTTCTCAAATTGATTTGAAAAATATTGTGGGTGTCATTTGTAAAGAAGGATCACTCCATTCCCATGTAGCGATTATTTTGTCGTCGTTAAACATCCCCTATCAAATTATTCCAACAGTGAAATCAGAATTTATCAATCATGATTATGTCCAAGTTGATTTAAATACATCGAAAATATTAAAAATTGATCCTTCCCTACAATTGGTGGTCAACAATATTTCGAATATACCAAAAAATCTTTATTTCACCCACACAGTCACAATTCATCCAGCCATTAATATAGAAAGCGAGTTACCACCCATCATCCCCTCCTATTGGGCTTCTATAGGGCTTTATCGAACCGAATTTTTCTTTATGGATAAAAATTACCTTCCAGACGAAATTGAACAGTATCTACACTACCAAAAAATTTGTCAAAAAGCAGGTGGTTTACGTGTTCGTTTTCGCCTTATAGACATTGAACCTGATAAACCGATTAGAATGTTAGAAGGTCAAGGATATGGCATTGAATTACTGATGAAGAACCGTTCATTATTAGTGACTCAATTACGTGCTTTATTAACACTATCAAAAGACTACCCCATAGGCATCACTGTTCCAATGATTAACGCTATAGAAGAGATTAAACAGATTAAACTCGTGATCGATGAAGTCATCAAAACAGATGATTTACAGTCAACTCACCTCGATTATCAGTTTGGAATTATGGTCGAACGAAAAAATGCTTTGAAGGCGTTTAGTACCTTATCAGGCTTTGATTATGTATTGATAGGAACCAATGATTTATCTGCTGAATATGGCGAAATTGAGCGATCAAATCTCACTTTAAATCAAAATGCATATCTCAATAAAGCATTTCAAACCGATCTACAATATCTGATTAAAATCACAAATCAAGATAATATATTAACCATTCTTTGCGGAGATGGAGCCAATTTAATCGACGTTATCAAAGAAAATTATCATCTTGGAATAAGGCACTTCGCTCCTTCACCTAAAAATATTTGTTTATATCGTATGACACAAAATGAGTAAACTCTTATTTTGAATAGAAAACAAAACGGTTAATTATTCAAGCCATTTAAGATATTTTTATTGGGGCATAAAACATAGGAAACAGATTGAAATATTAATTATTTAATGATATAATTGCTTTCACGTTATGAATAATTACTAATATTGGGGGAATTTTATTTATGTGCGGAATTGTAGGATACTTAGGTGAAAAAAAAGCCACTGATGTTATTTTATCTGGTTTAGAAAAACTCGAATATCGGGGATATGACTCTTGCGGAGTCTCGTTTTTCTCTCAATTAGATAACCAATTTATCACTTATAAAGATAAAGGAAGAGTCAAACATTTAGTTGATGATTTCAATTATTCACTCGTCAATCATTTAGGCATTGGTCATACAAGATGGGCTACCCACGGAAAACCTAATCAGGTCAACTCTCATCCCCATTTTTCGAGTAGTGAACGTTTTTCTATCGTTCACAACGGTGTCATTGAAAACTACAAAGAATTAACGGCTAAATACTTACCTCACATGAAATTTATCAGTGAGACCGACACCGAAATCATCGCGAACTTAATTGAACACTTTACACATGATTTATCCGTAGAAGAAGCGATTCGTAAAACCTTATCTTTAATCGAAGGATCATACGCCCTTCTCATTATCGATACAATAACCCCCCATAAACTATACGCTGCGAAAAATAAATCACCTTTATTAATTGGTGTCGGTCGTGATGGGATTACATTAGCTTCTGATGTTATGGCATTAATTGGTCATGCGGAGTATTATTACCCGATTGAAGATAAAACTTTTACTTCTGTAACCAAACAAAGTGATGGTAAATACTCCTATGAACTCGTTGACATCATTGGAAAACCAGTATCATTTAAACTGATCAAGATAGATATGATCTTAGATGAAATCGGAAAAGCAGGTTACTCACATTTCATGTTAAAAGAGATTTGTGAACAACCTTCCGTTATTCGTAAAATTATGTCAAAATACATGGAGAACGATACGTTCTTCATTTCGCCGTCAATCTTATCGATGTTTGAAGGGATTGACCGCGTTTATATTATCGCAGCAGGTACATCGATGCATGCTGGTTTTGTCGGTAAACATTTATTTGAAAACATGCCAAAAATTCCATGTGAAGTGTTTATCGCCAGTGAATTTGCTTATAATCCACCGCTTCTCGTTGAAAATCCTTTATTCATTTTCATCTCTCAATCTGGCGAAACAGCTGATCTAAGAGCTTGTTTAATCAATGTTAAAGAACAAGGCTATAAAACCTTAACCATTACGAATGTCGCAACGTCTACATTAGCCAGAGAAGCTGATGCTTATTTAGAAATCTATGCGGGTCCTGAAATTGCGGTTGCTTCAACGAAAGCTTATGTCGGTCAAATCGTCATTTTAACTATTTTAGCCTATTTATTAGCTCCTAGAAAACCCTTTGATTTACATTTAGAATTATCTAAAGTAGCGGTCTCCATGGAAGCCATCATCGATAAACGTGAATATGTTCATGAATTGGTCAAAGAAAAGATTACAAAACGTAATTGTTTCTATATTGGCCGTGGAGTCGATTATTTCACTTGTCTTGAAGCCGCTTTAAAATTAAAAGAAATTTCTTATATTCAAACCGAAGGCTTTGCGGCTGGCGAACTAAAACATGGAACAATTGCTTTAATTGAAGAAGGTGTTCCCGTTATCGCCATTATTTCCCAATCCGCTATTAATAACAATACCCGTGCCAATATCCGTGAAGTGACGGCTAGAGGTGCCAATAAATTGGTGATTTCTTTAGAAAATGTCAGTGACGTCACCGATGAAATCATTTTAATGGATGTACATCAATTGTTAACACCGCTCGTAACCGTTATTCCAACGCAACTCATTGCGTTTTACTCTGCACTTGATTTAAATAAAGATATCGATAAACCAAGAAATTTAGCGAAATCAGTCACAGTAGAGTAGGTGATGATATGAAATATTTTGGAACGGATGGTATTAGAGGCGTTGCATACGACTTTTTAAATGAAGAATTAGCGTTTAAAGTTGGAACGAGTTTGTCCGTATTGAACATCAAAAATGTCGTTGTTGGTAGAGATACAAGAGAATCTGGTTCAATGCTTGCCAAAGCAATCATCGCTGGGGCAAAAGCAGTTGGATTAAATACCCTTTATTTAGGGGTCGTTTCGACACCGATGTTATCTTATATCAGCGGTAAGTTAGGATCAGTCGGTGTCATGATCACAGCCTCTCATAACCCTTATCAAGACAATGGGATTAAAGTCTTTAAAATTGGGAAAAAACTATATGCGAGTGAAGAATCAGCCTTAGAAGATATTTTAAACGATATTCATAAAGCACCGATTTTAGGAGAACATGGTCGTTCAATCGCAAGCGTTGATCCTTTTAAACTTTATTATAAACTTTATCATCATATGCATATCAAAACCAGTTTAAAAATTGGGCTGGATTTAGCCAATGGCGCAACTTACGCTATTGGAAAAAGAATCTTTCAAAAAATAACGCCTTACTTGGAAATCATCGGCGATACTCCTGATGGGAAAAATATCAATTTAGGGGTCGGTTCTACCCATTTAGAAAAATTAATCGACATGGTTCAATCCAAAAAACTCGATGTTGGCTTCGCCTTTGATGGTGATGGAGACCGATTGCTCGCCATTGATTCAAATGGATCCATTATCGATGGTGATAAGCTGATTTATATTATCGCCAATTATTTAAAGGATAAAAACCGATTAAATGACAACACGGTTGTTTTAACAAAAATGAGTAATCTAGGCATTATTAAAGCCTTAAGTCGAAATGGCATACAAACAATTCAAACCGATGTTGGCGATAAATACGTTTTAGAAGCTCTAGAAACGAATAATTATACTTTGGGTGGAGAGAACTCAGGCCATGTCATCAATCGTTATTTGTTAAATACGGGTGATGGGGTATTAAATGCGGTTTTACTCGTTAAAATCATGAAAGAAACCAAAAAAAGTTTACGTGAACTTTGTGGAGATGTCACTTTATATCCTGATAAATTAGTTAATTTGCGTGATATTGATAAATCACTCATTAAAGAACCTAGTGTTATCGAAACCGTTGAGAAAATGAAACTTGCTTTAGGAGAAGAAGGACTTGTCTTAGTCAGAGCTTCTGGAACAGAACCTTTGATTAGAATCTCGGTTCAAGCCAAAACAAATGATATGGTTGATTCAACGATAGAAACAATTGTTCAAGCGATTAAGAACGCTGAACAAGCGAAATCATAACTTTCTATAGGGGGAATTGTTTATGAAAAAATATGCGATTGTTCTCGCGGCTGGTAAAGGCACGAGAATGAAAACGGAAATGCCAAAATGTGCGTATCCATTACTTAAAAAACCAATGATTGCTTATATCGTTGAAAACTTGAAAATTTCGTCTTTAATTGACGAAATTATTGTTGTCGTGGGTCATAAAAAAGAAGTTTTGAAAGATATCTTGAATAGTAGTGTTTCTTACGCAGAACAAACGGAACAATTAGGAACCGGTCACGCAGTCATGGTCACTGAATCACTCATCAACGATTTTGATGGCGATGTCATGATTTTGCCGGGAGATATGCCTTTAGTCGATAATTATCTAATTGAAAAAGCCTTTAAAGAGCACGTCGAAAGACGACATGATCTAACCGTTGTCACAACCCGTGTTGAAGACCCTCATGGTTATGGCCGAATTTTAAGAGATGAACAAGGTTATCTCGATGAAATTATTGAAGAGAGAGAAGCGTCCGCTTCACAAAAATTAATCGATGAGATTAATACCGGCGTTTACGTCGTTAAAACAAAAACGTTATTTGAAACTTTGAAAAAAGTGACCAATAACAATCAAAAGAACGAATATTATTTAACCGATATTATCAAGATTGCCAAAAAAGACAAACATGTGATTGGCACTTATACGTTGAAAGAATCTTATAAAGCCATTGGCGTGAATGATTTATACATGCTTTCGGTCGCTGAAGAAATATTGCAAACAAATATTAATAAGCAACATATGAAAAATGGGGTTGCGATGATTAACCCTGAAACCATCACCATTGGACATAACGTTGTCATCGAAGAAAACGTCGTCATTCATCCAAATACGTATATTACGGGTAATTCCGTGATTAAAAAAGGCGCACAAATTGGGCCTAACACTGAAATTCATGAAAGCTTCATCGGTGAAAGAGTTGTTTGTAAACATAGTTTAGTTTACAATTCAACCGTTCATGAAGATACGACTGTTGGACCATTTGCGCATTTAAGAGATGGTGCGAATATCGGGGCGAAAAACCGTGTTGGTAACTTCGTTGAAGTCAAAAAATCATCGACAGGCAAAAACACCAAAATGTCACATTTAGCCTATATCGGCGATACGACCTGTGGTTCGAATGTCAATTTTGGTTGCGGATCTGTCACGGTGAACTACGACGGTAAGAACAAATATCAAACTGAAATTGGTGATGACGTCTTCATCGGTTGTAATGTGAATCTGATTGCGCCGATTAAAGTTGAAGACAATTCAACGATTGCGGCCGGTTCAACGCTGACCACTAATGTACCTAAAGGGGCGTTAGCCATTGCAAGAGCTTACCAAGTCAATAAGGAAAATTACATCAAAGGCAAGCCAAAAGCGGACGATAAAAATAATAAGTAATTCCTGTGTTGTTTTTGTTGACAAAGATGATGAATTCATATATAATGTAAGAAGTTAAAAACGTAGAAAGCAGAAGTACCCACTTCTCACCTGATTGCTCGATCAATAGGTATTGGCTACACAAACCATTTCAATAGAAATCGTTTAAGGTGGGTATCTTGTGATATCCACTTTTTTAATTCCCTTGGAGGTGTTGAATATCTATAACAACAGCAGTAAACCCGTCAAAAAAGACGAAATGATGATCAATGACGCTATTCGTGCAAAAGAAGTGTTACTCATCGGCAACGATGGTCAACAATTTGGAGTTAAGCCACTTCGTGAGGCTTTATTCATTGCGCAAAAAGAAGGTCTTGACCTCGTTATGATTGCCCCAACCGCTACGCCGCCTGTCTGTAAATTACTCGATTACAGTAAATACAGATATGAAATGCAACGTAAAGCCAAAGAGGCTAAGAAAAACCAAAAAATCGTCGAATTGAAGGAAATTCGTTTGACCGCTGTCATCGATACGCACGACTTTGAGACGAAAGTACGCAATGGGATTAAGTTCTTAGAACATGGAGATAAATTAAAGATTTCCGTTCGATTGCCTAACCGTGCCCCTGCGATACTCGTACAGCAAGGCAGAGAAGTTTTAACCAATTTCGCCACCAAATGTGCATTAGTTGGCGACCCTGAGAAACCAATTGCCCATGAAGGACGATTCTTATCTCAAATACTTGCACCAAAGAAAAAATAATGGAGGAATAATACAATGCCAAAAATGAAATCCCATTCGGGAACCAAAAAACGTTTAAAAAGAACTGGCACTGGTCTTTTAATGAGAGCCAGTACGTTCGGCGGCCATTTAATGAGCCACAAATCACCCAAACAAAATCGTCAACAAAGAAGAAAAGAAGTAGTGGGGAACTCGGACTTAAAGAGAATTAAGCACCAAGTTCCATACTTGTAGGAGGCCGCTTAAATGCCAAGAGTTAAAGGTGGAATTGTCACCAGAAAAAGACATAAAAGATTACTAAAATTAGCCAAAGGTTACTACGGCGCTAAACACTTATTATTTAGAACTGCTAAAGAACAAGTGATGAACTCTCTTGCTTATGCATACAGAGACCGTCGTAGAAAAAAACGTGATTTCCGCAAATTATGGATTACTCGTATTAATGCAGCTGCACGTTTAAACGAATTAAGTTATTCAAGATTAATCGATGGATTAAACAAAGCAAATATCGAAGTAAATCGTAAGATTTTATCTGATATCGCGATTAATGATCCAAAAGGCTTTACTTCACTTTGCGTTCAAGCAAAGAAAGCATTAGCTAAATCAGCTGAATAAATCGTTAAAGTCTAGAAATAGACTTTTTCTTTTTATTCAGTTTAAAATAATCAATTGAAAAGGGTTCTTATTTTCCATTGTAATAAAGTGTAAAATTTGATAATATATAAGTGTTTAATAGGATTGCGAGGGCGA
>CAYIYY010000012.1:0-14307 GCA_964367605.1 uncultured Candidatus Izemoplasmatales bacterium
ATATATGACATTGTAAAAATATCTTGAGTAGAAAGTCAAAAGATGATGTTTAAACATCCCTTTTGGATTTTTTTTGCCAGCTATCAAGAATGAAATGATGAAGAATATAAAAGCAAGCAATGCAACAATAATGATAAATGTAATGAGTAAGCTAAGAAGTATTAAAAGATTTATCCCTGTATTAAAAGAAGGATTAATCAAATCATAACTGAAATATGTCAGTAAAACACTTAAAATAATATGAATGAGAAATAGAATCATCGAGTCGTCTTCCTTTCATAAATGCAAAAACATAAGTCGTTTTGACACGTTTTTGATACAAGTGTAAAAGCTGATAAATCAATGTCTTGTAAGTAGATATCACCATGAAATGATTTTAGTATTTCAGTGATATATAATCTGTCTGCGTATTGAATTGATTGTTCAAAAATTGATTTTCCGCCAATGACAAAGATTTCTTCATGTGTATGAGTTAAGAGATATTCCTTTAAATCATGGATAGTTTCAACATCATCATGAACATTCTCTTGATGCGATAAAACAACGTTTTTTCTTGATGGTAAAGGCTTTTTATTGCGTTTTAAAATCGAATCTAAGGTTTTTCTTCCCATGAGAACTGTTTTATTAAGGGTCATTGTTTTAAAGTATTTTAAATCTTCAGGATAGTACCATGGCAAGTCCTGGTTTGAACCGATTAATCGATTGATGTCCCATGCCCAAATGAGATTAATCATTAGACGGCTACCTTCCCTTTTATCGCTGGATGAGGTTGATAATTGATTAATTCGAAATCTTCATATTGAAAATCATCAATCGATTTGACATCTCTTTTTATGAGCATCATTGGTAAGGCTCTTGGTGTTCTTGATAATTGGAGATTGACTTGATCTAAATGATTTAAATAAATGTGGCAATCACCAAAGGTGTGGATGAATTCTCCCGCTTCTAATCCCGTCACTTTCGCAATCATCATGGTTAATAAGGCATAGGAAGCAATATTAAATGGTACACCTAAGAAAGCATCGGCACTTCGTTGATATAATTGACAAGATAATTTATTATCAACCACATAAAATTGAAACATGGCATGACAAGGGGGTAAAGCCATTTTATTGATTAAAGCCGCGTTCCAAGAGTTGACAATTAAACGGCGACTATTAGGGTTTCTTTTAATTTCATCAATCACCCATTTTAATTGATCAACTGTTGTATTTTTCCCTTCAAAACCGCGCCATTGTCGACCATAAACCGGACCTAAATCGCCATACTTAAGGGCGAAGTGCTCATCGGTTTTAATTTTTTCAATGAATTCTTCCATGGTTTCGTCTTGATAATCACTTGACTTTTGATAAGTTGCAAAAGGCCAGTCATTCCAGATGCGAACATCATTCATGACAAGATAACGAATATTAGTATCACCTTTAATAAACCATAATAGTTCGTGTATGATTGATTTTAAGTGAATTTTTTTCGTTGTTAACAAAGGAAATCCATCTGATAAATCAAAACGCATTTGATAACCAAAACGTGAGATTGTCCCTGTTGAAGTACGGTCATCTTTTTTTGCACCAGTTTCAAGGATATAATTTAAAAAATCTAGATATTGTCTCATTGTCATCACCTAACCAAAATTATATCATCGTTCACTTCTTTTAAAAAGAAAAAGATACAGAAAATGTATCTTAATCCTTGTTATTACTGATAAATGAAATCTTCTCAACAATTATCTCTGGATAATTAAAAATCCTTTGTCCATCGACTAAATAGTCTTTTTGAGACAATCTTGCTTTAACTCCAATGATTGATCCTTTTTTACAATAATCGACTGTCGCTTCCGCAATTCCACTCCAAAGTGTGCAACTGAAGAAATCAGTTTCATATTCATTCGTCTCTCCGCTTTTAAACGGTCTTTGAACTGCTAAACGAATCGTCGTGACAGATCTACCTTCTTCCGTTTTCTTTAATTCTGGATCATGCGTTAACCGACCGACTAAAACAACTTGATTTAACATAATAAAAACCTCCTTTTCAATAGTGTAGACTGAAATGGAGGTTTTTCATAATCACAGTAAAAGATGAAAAGTGATCTATTGATTCGATATTTTATAAAAAATGCGAATAATTCAAGTGATTCATGTCAAAAAATATATAAATATTCTTAAATAATATAAATTTGATGAATAATCGTTAAAAAAATTATAATTTAAAATCGACGTCTTGACGTTTCTTTTCTTCTGCTTCAAAATAAGGTTTTTGTTCCATATGAATTGAATTAGCAACAATCGACTGTGGAAATGAAACGATGAGATGATTGACATGCGTTACATTTGCGTTATAAAGTCTTCTTGCGGCTTGTAAATGTTCTTCCGTATTGATAACCGCTGCTTGTAATTCTTTAAAGACGGTATTGGCTTTTAAATCAGGATAGTTTTCAACGACAACACCTATTCCAGAGGCGATGGTGTTGAGTTGTTTTGTAAATTCTTCTTTATCTTCTAAAGAAGCATTGTTTGGAATGCCACCACGCCATTTAACCACTTTTTCCAACGTTTCAGCTTCGTGTTTAGCATAGCCTTTAGTCGTTTCAAGCATCTTTGTTAACATGTCATAACGTTTTGTTAAAGCAACATCTATACCAGATTCAGCCTCTTGAACCTTGAGTTCAAGTTGACGTAATTTGTTCATGGTGCCAATATACCAAAATACAACAAATAAAATAACCGCTAAAATAATAATAACAATTGTAACGCCTGGTGTGTAAAGTGTGTACATAATGTCCTCCATAGATTGAATATTTTAACGTGAACGATTCATAGTTTAGAAAACGCTCTAGATTTATTATAACTCAATTTAATCAAAACAAGTAATCTTTTTTTACTTATATGAAATACAAGCTTTAACGGCTCTTTGCCATCCATTATACAATTCTTTTCTCGTCGCTTCCGGCAAAATTGGTTTATAAATCTTATCAATTCCCCACATCGATTTAATATCGGAAAATTTCCAGAATCCGACTGCTAATCCTGCTAAGAAACATGCCCCCATGGCCGTCGTTTCACTGGTTATGGGTTTATCGATGTAAGCGTTGAGTAAATCGCTTTGAAATTGCATTAAAAAGTCATTATTTGAAGCTCCGCCGTCAACACGTAACCGTGTCAATTTAATCTTTGATTCATCTTCCATAACTGACAAAACATCTTTTGTTTGGTAAGCAATGGCTTCAAGCGTCGCTCTAATGATATGTTCACGTTTTGTTCCTCTTGTTAATCCAAACATCGCACCTTTAACGCTTTTTTCCCAATAAGGTGTCCCGAGACCGACAAATGCAGGAACAAAATAAACGCCTAAATTCGATTCTACCGCTTTAGCATATTCTTCTGATTCTGCGGACGTTTTAATGATTTTTATCCCATCTCTTAACCATTGAACAGCAGATCCAGCCACGAATATCGATCCCTCTAAAGCATAAGTAATTTCATCGTTAATTCCCCAAGCAATGGTTGTTAATAAGCCTTTTTGAGAATAGATGGGTTTTTGGCCGGTATTCATGAGCATAAAACATCCGGTGCCATATGTGTTCTTAACGTCACCCTTATTGAAACATGTTTGACCGAATAAAGCCGCTTGTTGATCACCAGCTATACCAGCAATGGGTACTTCGACATTAAAGAAAGCATTTTTCGCCGTCATTCCATAAATCATCGATGAATCTTTGACTTCAGGTAACATCGATTTTGGAATTGTTAAAATTTTTAACAATTCATCATCCCAAGATAATTCATTGATATTAAACATTAAAGTACGAGAAGCATTTGAATAATCAGTAATATGTTTTTTACCATTTGTTAAGTTCCATATCAGCCATGTATCAACGGTACCAAACAAAAGTTCACCCGCTTCAGCTTGTGCACGTGCGCCTTTGACATTATCAAGAATCCATTTGACTTTTGTACCAGAAAAATACGGGTCTATTAATAACCCCGTTTTTTTATTAACAATTTCTTCATACCCTTTTGCTTTTAACTCTTCACAAATACCATTGGTTTGTTTGCTTTGCCAAACAATTGCTTGATAGACAGGCTTACCTGTTTTCTTATTCCAAACAATCGTTGTTTCGCGTTGATTGGTGATACCAATCGCCGCAATTTGATGAGGCGATATTTTAGATTTCATCAAACATTCAGAAATACAAACCGAGACAGATCCCCAGATTTCTAAAGGTTCATGTAAGACGTAACCCGGTTCCGGAAAATACTGTGTAAACTCATGTTGCGACTTGCAAATAATCTTTCCCATTTTATCAAATACTAACGCTCTTGAAGAAGTTGTTCCTTGATCGATAGCTAAAATATATTTTTCCATAAACTTCCCTCGCAATTCATTATTATTATAACAAAAAGGATGTTAAAATAACATCCACAATGTTATAATTAAACAAAAGTACAATTGAAATCAGGAGGAACTATGGAACAAAAGATCTTTCAAGATTCAATGAATAACAATATTCATGTATATATTTATCCGGCTAAGACTGAAAAAGTCAAAGGCGTTGTCCAAATTATCCACGGTGCTAGTGAACATTTTTTAAGATATGGACTGTTCGCTGAATTCTTAAATGCTAAAGGTTACACGGTCATTGGTTCTGACATTTTAGGTCATGGTCTATCGACCATTACTCATGATTATGTCCATTACGCCGACAAAAACGGGCATTTAATTGCTTTAGAATCTGTTACTTTAGTCAAAGATTACATCACTGAAAACTACCCAGAATTACCGGTCTATATTCTTGGCCATTCTATGGGATCCTTTATAGCTAGATATATGATTATAAAATATCCTGAATTTTATAACAAGGCCATTATTACAGGAACGACCTACACACCTAGCATGGTTGTGAGCGGTGGAATGTTCTTATGTAATTTAATTCGATGCTTCAAAGGATCAAAACACATCTCACCGATGATTCAAAAGATGGCGATTGATGCTAATCCTGCAAAGATGTTTAAAGATGGAATAATTAAGATCAGAAACGAAGAATGGTTGACTAAGGATACTAAAATCCAGGATTACTATGCAAACAGTCCGATGTGCGGGCAACCATTCACCGTCACAGCGAACCGTGATATGTTCAAATGGATGGCTTTTGTGGATAAAGCAAGTAATATTAAATTAGGTCATTTAGATCAACCTATCTTCTTTGCTTCCGGTGAAAAAGATCCGTTGTCTAATTATGGTGTACAAGTCAAAATCCTTTCAGATAAATTTAAGTCGATTGGTTATCGCCGAATTCAAACAAAAATATATGAAAATGATCGCCATGAGATACTCAATGAAACAGATAACAAAAAAGTCTATCAAGATATACTAGATTTTATAGAAGCATAATTTAAGCGGACTTAGCGTCCGCTTTTTATTTTCATTCGAGATAATATTGAGACACTTTTATCTTTTGTAATAATCAAGTGGTCGAGGATTGGTATTTGCATCACATTGCCAGCTTCAACCATTCGTTTCGTCATTTCTATGTCTTGAAACGAAGGTTCAGGATCACCTGAAGGGTGATTATGCGCTAACACAATTTGAAAAGCTGAGCATTTAGCGGCATATTTAAAAACTTCTCTTGGATGAACGAATGATTGATTTAATCCCCCTACAAAGATGTCTCTTTTTTCGATGAGGTGTCCTTTGGTGTCTAAATAGACTGCCACAAGCACTTCTTGTTTAAGATAACTCATATCGTGTCTGAGTAACTCAAAGATATCATTGGGCGAAGTAATGATTTTCGATTCGCTAAAATTAGACAAGGCTCGTTTACCAAGTTCAATTGCGGCGACCAAAATAATCGCTTTAGCTTCACCGATGCCTTTGATGGACGCTAATTCATCAATCGACATCTCCATGATTTTCTTGATACCACCATATTCATATTGAATCTTTTTTGCTAAATCAATGACAGATACATCTTTGTATCCCGTTCTTAATACAATAGCGATTAATTCATGATCAGTCATGTTTTTCGCTCCGACTTGGAGTAAACGTTCTCTGGGTCGTTCTGATAACGGCATTTCTTTAATTAAGTACATATTTTCATCTCCTATAAAAAAATCCCACCAAAATTGGTGAGATTATTTTTATGTAGTAGAGACTAATAAAGGACGAATATAAGATATAAAATATAGCGAACCAGTAATAACTAACACTTCATTCTCCTTTAAAGATGATTTTAACATAGCAAAAGCTTCTTTAGCGGATTCGTGCATATATTTTACATCATGATGACTTTCATCATATAATTCTTTTGCGGTTGCGCTTCGGTAGTAATCGATTTGAGTAAAATGAAATTCATCTACGATAGCATCAAGTTCACCGATGACTTTATAATGTTCTTTATCTTTCATCATGCAAAACAAACACTTAATCTTGTCATGAGGATAGACAAGTTTTAAAGAAGATATCAATGATTCAATACCACCGATATTATGGGCACCATCAATCACAATGTTACCACCAAAGATTTCAAATCTTCCAGGCCATTTTGTCATAAACAAACCTTGATAAATATTACGTTCGGATACGACTATTTCTTTCAAATTGACCAATGTATCGATACACATGATCGCCAAACTAGCATTTTTAATTTGATGTAGTCCAGTTAATTGAAGTTTATAACGTGTTTGTTTGAACATAAACTCCGTTGTTTGTCCGACTTTTACTTCACTGATATCATCCGGATTGATCATAACTAACGGTGCATTTTTGGCTTTGCATGTCATCTCAAATAATCCTCGTAAATTCGGATTATCTTCGGTCGTCACTAAAGGTCGGTTGCGTTTGACAATGCCTAATTTATTTAAAGCAATGCTTTCTAGTGTGTTTCCCAGTTGTTTCATATGGTCATAGGAAATATTCGTGATGACACTGATGAGTGGGTCAATGATGTTAGTAGCATCCAGTAATCCTCCTAGCCCGACTTCAACGACAGCGATATCAATTTTTTGATCGCGAAAATAAAGAAATGACATTAACGTCAGGATCTCAAAAAACGTGATTGAGTCTTGATATTCATCATAGACTTGATCCCATAATTGTTTCAAACTATTGGCATAATAAACAACGTCTTCATCGGAAATATAATTGAGATTGATTCCAATTCTTTCGTTGAACGATACGACATAAGGCGAGGTATAAATTCCGACTTTGTAACCCGCTTCTAATAAAATGTTTTTGATAAAATTCGTGGTCGAACCTTTGCCATTGGTTCCAGCCACATGAATTGATTTAAAAGTTCTTTCGGGGTGCCCTAGAATCTCGCAAGCGAGATTCATCCGAACTAAGTCGAGTTTTTCTCCAAAACGATGAGAATTCTCAATCCATTCGACGGCTTGATTGAAGGTTGTAAACATGCTAGTTTTTGAGTTCCTCGATTCTGGCTTTAGTTGACTTATAGGCTTCGTTGTAATCGCGTTGTTTTTGTTTTTCTGCTTCAATTTTAGCAGCAGGCGCTTTAGCAACAAAACTTGGGTTAGATAACATCGCGTCACTTCGCTTAATTTCGTTTTCTAAACGCTCTAATTCTTTTTCAAGTTTTAAGATTTCAGCTTTGATATCAACCAAAGATCCTAATGGCAAATAAATGATGGCTTTTGGCAATATAGTAGATAAAGCTTGGTCAACCGGAGCGATTTGATTGGAAATGAGTAATGTGTTCGGATTGACGAACTTCTCAAGGTAAATACTATGATCAATGAGGAAACTCATCGTTTCAACTGTATCAGTTTGAATGACGATTTCAATCGGTTTTGATAGACCAACATTATAATCATTTCGAATGGTACGAATCCGTTTTATGATATCAAACAAAATATCAATCGACCCAACGTTGTCGAATTTAACCGAGAGTGTCACTGGCCATGGAGAAATCATTATTGAGTTTTCAGCATGTGGCAGTAATTGATAAATTTCTTCGGTAACAAAAGGCATAAACGGGTGTAATAGTTTAACAATGGATGTTAAAACATGGATTAAAACAGATTTAGTGGTCATGGAATCTGACGATAGTTTCGCCATTTCGACATACCAACTTGCAAAATCATTCCATGTGAAGTTATAGATTAACTTCGCAGCTTCACCAAACTCGTATTTTTCAAAGAAACCATCGACAGCTTCGATCGTTTCATTCAACCGCGTGATGATCCATTGATCTGCGATATTGAAATGCAATGGATTTAAATCGAGTTGTGATAATGAAACACCTTCTGTGTTCATTAAGACAAATCGAGAGATATTCCATAGCTTATTGATGAAATTCCAACTTGATTCAACTTTTTCTTCTTCATATCTTAAATCTTGTCCCGGACTTGAATTGGTTGAAATGAAGTATCTTAATGCATCCGCTCCATATTGATTAATCACATCAAAAGGATCAATGCCATTCCCAAGCGACTTCGACATTTTTCTGCCTTCAGAGTCACGAATGAGTCCGTGAATGAGACAGTGACGGAAGGGAGATTCTCCGGTAAATTCGATGGATTGAAAAATCATGCGAGCAACCCAAAAGAAAATAATATCATAACCAGTCACTAATACGTCTGTTGGAAAATAACGTTTTAAATCATCGGTTTCATGGGGCCAACCAAGGGTTGAAAACGGCCATAGAGCAGATGAAAACCATGTATCTAAAACATCTTCGTCTTGAGACCAGCCTTCACCAGTTGGTGCAACCTTACCACAATAAATTTCATCTTTACGATACCATACAGGAATTCGGTGTCCCCACCATAATTGGCGAGAAATACACCAATCTTCAATGCCGTTCATCCAATTTAAGAACGTTTTTGTAAATCTTTCAGGAACGAATTCAACGGTATTTTTATCAACAGCGTTTTTCGCTAACTCATCCATTTTAACAAACCATTGTTTGGATAAACGTGGTTCAGCGATAACCCCAGTTCTTTCACTATGACCAACACTATGAATGTGTTTTTCGATTTTATTCAAGAGCCCTAATGCTTGTAAATCAGAAACAACTTGTTTACGACAAGCAAAACGTTCCATTTTTTCGTATTTACCTGCGAGATGATTCATGGTTCCATCTTCTTCCATGCATAAAGGCATGGGAAGATGATGTCTCTTGCCAACTTCAAAGTCATTGGGATCATGGGCTGGTGTTACTTTAACAATACCAGTTCCAAACGTCATATCAACATAGTCATCAGCAATGACTTTAATGGAGCGATTAGTTGTAGGAATAAAAACTTCTTTACCGATGATGTCAATGTATCTTTTATCGGATGGGTTAACCATTAAAGCAACGTCTCCAAACATTGTTTCAGGACGGGTCGTCGCAACCGTTAAACCGTTTGTATCTCCTAAAACAAAAGGATAGGTAATATGGTATAATGCGCCTTCAATTTCCATATGTTCAATTTCAATATTTGATAAAGCCGTTTTTGCTTCAACGTCCCAATTGATGATTCTTTCTCCGCGGTAAATATATCCTTTTTCATAGAGTTTAATAAAAACTTCATGAACTGCGTCTGAAAGGCCTTGGTCCAAGGTAAAGCGTTCTCGTTTATAATCTAATGAGAGTCCCATCGATTCCCACTGGCTACGAATGAATCCAGCGTAATCTTCTTTCCATTTCCATGCATGTTCCAGATATTTTTCGCGACCTAATTGATAGCGATTAATCCCTTTTGCTTTCAAAGAAGCATCTATTTTTGCTTGTGTGGCGATACCGGCGTGGTCCATGCCTGGTAAATAGAGGGCATCATATCCTTGCATGCGTTTACGGCGAATAATCATATCTTGTAAGGTATTATCCCAAGTATGACCTAAATGTAATCTTCCCGTGACGTTAGGCGGTGGAATCACGATTGTGAATGGTTTCTTTGAGACATCATTCGCTTCAAAGAATCCACCTTCTAACCAAAACTGATATTTTCCTTTTTCGACCTCTTTATGATCGTATTTCGAACTCATGTTAATCATTCGTATAATCTCCCTTCGATGACATTTCTTTTCCCAGCAAAATAAGCCTGGATTGCTTCCATATTATCAACGGCGTGAATGGGAGGAAGATTATCTTGTGAAAAATAACCAAAACCAACCGATTCATCATCGCTTACTTTCACATTTCCTGAGACAATTTTAGCCGTGAAACTAAAACAGATGACCTTTGCTTTATCACTGACTCGCCAACGCATCATCGGGTTTGTAAATACCCCGACAAAACCTGTTAGTTCAACATCAATTCCTAATTCTTCTTTTGCTTCGCGAATAGCACAGTTTTCAATTGAATCTTCAATTTCCATTAATCCACCCGGTAAGCCCCAAAGCAAAGTATCACTTCTTTGTTGCAATAAAATCTCGTTTTTATCATTGACGATGATGACATTGGCAGCGTTTAATATAACCATTGAATCGCCTACCATTTGACGTAATTCAGCTATGTAACTCTTATGTTCCATAAAATCCTCTTTTCTAAACCCTAAAAATAAAAAAATCGCCCTAAAAAGGACGAATTAATCGCGGTACCACCTTTGTTCTGGAAAATCCAGCACTCATAACGATAACGTCGTTAGCGTCAATGCTTACTTAAGTTTCAGCATTGCTACTCCACGGTGACATTCATGAGCTAATTTGTAAACTTGCACCAACCGTTTACTCTCTTAAAAAATTAGGTTCATTACTAGCCGCTTCATTGTATTTATTTAGTATTTTACCAAAACATCACAGTTTTGTAAAGTGCGCTCGTGATATTTCTCAATAATAATGATTCCGGAACAAAAAGACATCTTCATAAAGTTGATAGATAAGTTTTTCTTGAACTTTTCTAGGATTTGATCAAAAATATGATAATGCTCCGTATCATCCCAAGTTTTTAAATTGGCTAGACGAGTCGCTTCTTTTTCTCGGTGATTTTGAAACAGGACATCACCGATAATAATCTTGCCAAAGGGATTTAAACGTTCAATCAAAAATGATAGGTATTCAACGAATTCATTTTCTTCTAAATGATGCATTGCATAAGTAGAAACAATATAATCAAATTTCTGATAACGGATTTCTTCAGGAAGTCCTAACCGAAAATCGAATAAGTATAAATTGGCATTCGGAACCTTTAAACTTGCGATTTCAAGCATTTTCTCTGATTGATCAATGCCACAAATCGACAGTCTTTCAGGATATAACTTGTTAGATAAATAACCGGTTCCGATACCTAAATCAAGGAGTGAAACCGTGGAAGTGTCTCTTCGAGTATTGATTGTCTCTGCGATATAATCAATCACTTTTTGATAACCTGCGAACGGAAAAAGACCGCGATTATCGCAATCAATGACATCTTGATCATAGGTTGTACTAAAACGATTGAACAAATCCTTTAACATATTATCACTCTTTTATTCAGTTGATTCTTTGATGGATGGTAATATCGTTTCAATGTGATCCCAAACAACAGGTGTTTCTGCTTTAGTAACGGATGAGAAAGGAATCAATTTATCAGTTCCAATTAATCCCATTGATTTAGAAATGAGTTGTTTTTGATTGGCTTTACCATTGCCAGAGAGTTTATCAGATTTCGTCATAATCACCAATACCGGCAAACCACGATTCTTAAGATAAGTATACATTTGGATATCATCAGCCGTTGGATTATGACGCATATCAACGAGTAAAATCGCTAAAGCTAAATCCTGACTTTTCACCAGATAAGTTTCAATCATGTCTTGGAATTGATCCATTTGTGATTTTGAAACATTGGCATACCCATAACCAGGAACGTCAACGAAATAGAATTTTTGATTGATTTTAAAGAAATTAAGTAATCGGGTTTTTCCTGGAGTCTTTGCGACTCTTGCGATTTTGTGATTGTTTAACATGGCGTTGATAAAAGATGATTTACCAACATTTGATCTTCCAGCTAAAATAATTTGCGGAAGATGATCGGTCGGATAACCCTTGGGATTGACTACACTCCCGTAAAAATCGATGGATTTAATGATCATGATGTTCCTCCTAATTTTTGTCTAAAATCCGAAGAACAACACACTTCAGATAAAACGATTCATCGCCACCGAGTAGCGCGGGATGATCTTTTCCTTGCATTCTAAATTCGACCATTTGAGCGATTCGACCCGAATCATTCGCAGCTTCCATGAGCATTTCTAAAAACAAAGCAGGTGTCATGTAATGCGAACATGAATTGGTAATTAAATAACCACCATCTTCAATCAATTTCATAGCCTGAATGTTAATTTCTTTATAACCAGCGTACGCCTTATTCACATTTTCTAAGTTCTTTGTAAAAGCGGGAGGATCTAAAATGACAACGCCATAAGATTTATTCTGGGATTTTAAATCTCTTAATAACAAAAAGACATCTGCTTTTAAAGCAAGTAAGTTATCTAAGTGATTCAGTCGAGCGTGTTTCGTGACCGCATCACACGCTAACTGGCTCATATCAACGCATGTCACGTTTTTAGCGCCATAATAAGCAGCGTGCAATCCAAACCCACCTGAATGGGAAAAGCAGTCCAAAACCGATTTCTGACGGACATACGGGGCAACTGCCGCATGATTCGCTTGTTGATCAAGGAAATATCCAGTCTTTTGACCATTATATAAATCAACTTCAACCGTGAGTCCATTCTCATTGATTTGAACAAAAGGAGGAACATTGCCATAAACAACGCCTTTAAACTCTTTTAATCCTTCTTTCGTTCGAACTGATACGTCACTGCGTTCCATGATGCCTAATGGATGGAACAAATCAACTAAAAGTCTAATGAATAAATCCTTGCGCATATCAATGGCTAAAGAAAGGATTTGGATGCTTAGGTAATCGCCATATTTATCAACGATGAATCCTGGAATACCATCAGCTTCACCAAAAAATGCGCGATAGCTGTTTGAATACCCTAAGTTCAAACGCGATTGATTGGCTTTTTCTAAAATTCGTTTAAAAAAATCATCGTCAATCGTTTCATCTTTTCGTGTCAAAATCCGAACAAATATTTTCGAAGCAGTATTTAAAAATCCACGACCAACAAATTGACCAGAAATTGAAAATACATCGGCTAAACCACCGGATTCAATCCGACCTTCGATAGACTTAATTTCGTTATTATAAACCCAAGGATGTCCTTGATTAATCCGGATTTCTTCCTTCGGTTTGAGTGTTATTTTACAAGGTTGCATGCTTTCACCTCAATGTCATTATTATACCATATTTTAGAGCACTCTACCACTAGAAAAAAAGATGACTCGCTTAGTCATCTTTGGGTAAATATACTAAAGTCATTAATGTCGACAAGTCGATTTTATCTCTAATCGATAATATGTCTTCATAAGAAATTGACTCTAATGATTGATAAAATTCAAACATGTTAACATCTTTCAAGTAGTATTCTAAGAAACTATTGCCTAAATGACTAATATTATTGAAGATTTGAAGGTATTCTCCGATGATTTTCCGTTTTGATAACGAAAACTGTAATAAATCTGGTTTTTCAACCATGATATTATTAAATACTTCAGTTAAAGCAAGACGTGTCGTTTCTACTTTTTTTGTTTCAGTAAAAAGAATGATATGGCCATATGTCTTCTCAAAACTTTCAAAATAATCAAATGAATCATTGACGAGATGTTTCTTCATTAAAACATGATAAGGCTTTGCGCCTTTTCCAAAGATTCCAGTCAGCAAAAATGACAATTTAACATCATCTAGCAATTGTTCTTGCATGGTAGATAAAGCATCTAGTTTTAATCTGACCCCCATCATTAACATTGGAATCGATAGTTCCTTATGTTTGAATTCTGGAGATTGATTGCGAATGAATTCATCTTCTTTTAATAATTGTTTTTCGATTAAAGAAGGTCTTTTTGGAAACTGTTTTAATTCAGTTTCAATGAGGTGAATGAGCGCTTCTACATCCACGTCGCCAACAATGACCATCACCATATTTGACGGATGATAAAACAACTGATAAACCTGATTAAGTGTTTCATAAGTCGTTTCGCTAACACTTTTAACTGTTCCTGCAATATCACGTGTGATGGGATGATTTCGATACATTTTTTGCATGAAGTCATTATAAATCAATTGTTCGTAATCATCTTCATACATCGTAATCTCTTGTGTAATAATCTTCGATTCTTTTTCAACTGATTTCTTCGTAAACTTGGTTTTTAGGACCATATTGATCAATAGTTTGATGCCTGACGACGGTTCGTTGGTCGTCGAAAAATAATAGTTCGTTCGGTCATACGTGGTGTACGCATTAACACTAGCCCCAATTCGAG
>CAYIYY010000013.1:0-6675 GCA_964367605.1 uncultured Candidatus Izemoplasmatales bacterium
GATGTAACCGAGTCGAAATATTCATCAATCTTATCAGGTTCATACTTTTTGACTTCTTTAGTATATTTACGACGTTGAGTCGTATCATTCTTACGAAAGAATTCGTCTAATGTTTTCTCACGATTGTCCATTTAAGTTTCACCTCCTTCAAGAAGTTATTTATGAATTAAAATAATTTAGGTGTTTCAATCACATTTGGATCTTTTTTAGCTTCCAATTCATTTTCAATTTGAGCAACGCGAGTTGAAGCAGCTGCGGCGATTGCACCAACGATATCATCTAAAAAGGTATGGCAAATACCTTCTTTATGTTTTCCAGCATCATTCAATTTAGCGATGGCTAAGGGTTTATTAACATCAATATCACCGAAATTAGTTTTTCCGATGGTGCCATATAAGCCAGCTAATTCCAATCCAAATAATTCATCAATACCAAACATGCCTAAATCAGAGGCTAAAATTTCTTGAATTGGGCCTTTAAAAGCTTTTTCTTCTGTTAAACGGTCAATTTCTGCACCCAGCTGTAACAAGTGAAAAACATCACGCAGTGATATAATTTTCTCTACTGATTCTTTACATTCAAGCAATGAGATATCAGGTTTCCAACGAGACTGTTGACGAAATGCAATTTCTGCGATTTCATCAATGGAGACACCTCTTTCGGTTAACTTTTCAACATTCATTGCGAACATTTCTTCTCTTGAAAATAAATTTTTTTGACGATTCATGGATATCCTCCTTAAAATGGATGACCAATGTAATTAATTGCATAATAATATATTATAACATAATATTGTGCTGAATAATATCTATTTTAAGAGTTTCCCAACATAAAAAACGCTTTTTCCTGCACCGTTCATATACGACTTTATATCCATGATATTTCTACCGGATGGTTGAACGGTTTTTAAGATAATACAACCATTTTTAACTTTGATGTAGACTTCTCCTTTGATAATATCCGCAACAGATCCTACTTGAATATGAGAGTATTGATTCTGTTGATTTGAAGCGATACTGACCTCATATACCTTCATTTTGAAGTCATCGACTTGTAAATGAGCAACCGGCCAAGGATTGAAAGCTCGAACATGGTTATAGACCGCTTCTGCTGATTGGGTAAAATCCAATATCTCTTCCTCAGGTTTGATGGTATAAGCAAAACTTACCTTTGATTCATCTTGAGGATAAGATTTGATTTGACCTTTTTGAATTAAATCTAACGTTTCAAGCAATAAATCAGTTCCGACGACTGCTAATTTAGATTCAATCGAACCCACGGTGTCTTGATACTCAATTGGAATTGCTTTTTGAGTTAATAGTTCACCCGCATCCATTTTTTGAGCCATATACATAATTGTAACACCCGTCATTGAATCTCCATTTTTGATAGCGGTGTGCATGGGAGATCCTCCACGGTATTTGGGGAGTAATGATGCATGGACATTAATACATTTATATTTAGGAAATTCTAATATTATTTTAGGAATCATTTGCCCAAAAGCAGCGACGATAATGACATCTGGAGATTCATCGAGAACAGGTTGATAATCCACTTTGATTTTCTCGGGTTGAAATAGTTTGATCCCTTTTGATAAAGCAAATTCTTTGATGGGTGAGGGTTTTAATTGTTGTTTTCTGCCATAAGGTCGGTCTGGTTGTGTTACTATGAGCGTAACCTCATGATGCTTTAATAAACCTGCTAAAATCGGTACTGAAAAATCAGTGGTGCCCATAAATACGATTTTCAATAGAATCACTCCTTACATCGGTGTCTTATCGACTGTTATATAGATTTGATCAGTCTGATATTGATCTATGATATCAAATAATACGTCATCAAGTGTTGGTTCTTTTCGATACTTAACAAGTATTTGACATTGATACTTATTTTTTATTCTTGAAACTTGGGGTAATACAGGGCCTAATATAATGGCATCTTCAGTTAGTTTACTTCGCAAGAGTTTCACAATTTCGCGACCTCTTAAAAAGATGTCTCGAACATTTTCGCCACTGATAACTAATTGCGTTAAAAAGTAGAATGGGATGTAACGAGCAAGTTTACGAAGTTGCATTTCATAGTTATAAAATCCGGCATAGTCATTATTGACTGCGTATTTTATCGCATAATGGTCAGGATTAAAGACTTGAACAATGACTTCCCCTGCTAGAGCATGTCTTCCGGCTCTGCCTGACACTTGAACAATCAACTGAAACGTTTTTTCAGGCGCACGGAAATCAGCGTTAAATAAATTCCCATCTGCTTGAATAATCCCAACTAATGTCACATTAGGGTAATCAAGACCTTTCGCAATCATTTGGGTGCCAATGAGAATATCGCCATCTAGTTCAAATTCATTTAATAATTTCTCATGAGCGTTTTTCCTGCGGGTTGTGTCATTATCCATTCTTACAATTCGAGCCGTTGGAAACATGGTTTGAATTTCAAATTCAATTTTTTGAGTCCCTGTTCCCATGAACTTGAGTTCTTCGCTACCACATTTAGAACATCTTTTATGGATATCTTCTTTGTGTCCGCAATAATGGCATTTTAACGAATGGTCGATTTCATGATAAGCTAAAGATATATCGCAATTGGGGCATTGAGCAACATGACCGCAATGGCGGCAAATGACAAACGTTGAATAACCTCGCCGGTTAATTAATAGAATGGTTTGTTCTTTCTTCGATAGTCTTTGTTCAATCGCGTTTTGTAATTCTTTTGAAATGGTACTTAAGTTTCCAGATTTAAACTCGTTTTTCATATCGACGACAGAGACTTTAGGCATATCAATATTTTGAGCTCTTTTAGGTAGTTCTAAGAGTTTAAAATACCCTCTTTTATACCTGGCATAAGTTTCTACATTGGGTGTTGCGGACCCTAAAATGACTGGACATTGATAATGATTTGCACGGTGTAATACGACATCAACGGCGTAATATTTGGGCATGTCCTCTTGTTTGTAAGTCGATTCATGACACTCATCAACGACGATCAAACCAAGATTGGTAAACGGCGCAAAACAGGCGCTTCTAGCACCGACAGCTATCTTTGCCTCTCGTCTAATAATTTTACGCCATTCATCATATTTTTCACCAATGGATAAACCGGAATGAAGAATCGCGACTTGGTTTTGAAATCTTCCTTTAAAGCGACTGACCATCATTGGAGTCAAAGCAATTTCAGGGACTAAAAAGATTACTTCTTGATTGCGTTTTAACACAGCTTCAATGGCTGCTAAATAGATTTCAGTTTTCCCAGAACCTGTCACGCCATGGAGTAAAAAAGTAGTATGTTGATGAAGTGAATTTAAGATTTCGCTAAGAGCGTTTTCCTGATCCTGATTTAATATGACTTGCTTATCTTTCGGTTCTTGGATTGATTCAATTTCACGGTAAACTTCCTGATTGATCACCTGAACGACTTTTTTGGATTCAAGAGTTTTCACAATCGATGAAGTTAAACCAAGTGTCTCTAAGATTTCATTAAAAAGTCCCATCCGACCTGGTAATGATTTTAAATATTCAATCATCTTCAGATGTTTTTCAGATTTCGCAATATGATTTGGATCGATTAGTTTGATAATCTTTTTATATTGCGGTCTTGATTTAGATTGTATATCATAACTTTGACGAATGATATTCGCTTTAATTGCTTGTTTGATCTCTTTAGCATGATTGATGATTGATTTATCAAATATAATGGTTGAAGTATTTTCAAAATGAGGACGTAATTCTAAAGGCAATTGATCTTCATCAATAAGCGTTAACCTTGTTGTATAGACTGCTTTTAATGCTGCTGGAAGCATGGTTTCTAATACCTTGATAAGCATGGTTGTAGTTTCTATCGAAATGACTTTCGCAAGATCAATCAATTCTTTTGTAATATAGGGTTCAATATCTAATACGTTGATAATGGTTTTAAGTTCTTTTGTAAAATCAGGATTTTCGGTTATATCAATACAAAAACCCATCAGTTCTCTTGGGCCAAAAGGAACAATAACTCTTGCGCCTATTTCAAGTACTGATTCTAGTTCAGAAGGAATGTGATAATCAAATAATTTATCGACAGCTTTTGCTGGAACATCAACTAAAATTTTTGCGATCAAATTATCACCTCTTCCTTTAAATAGTATATCACACTTAAGACATCAAAAAAAGCCAATTTTCGAATACAAGGAATCCTAGATTTGCGTATTTTCTCAACAAATTTTGGCTCATTCGTTTGCATAATCTTAACCGATTGTGTATAATACTCATGAGGATTAAACATTCCATAGATAAATGAAAGGATATATTAATTACACCATGCAAAATGAGATATTAAATTTCACAGAAGTCGGGATTTTTGCACTTGGTGGTTTAGGAGAAGTCGGAAAGAACATGTACTGCGTCCAATACCAGGACGAATTAGTCATCATTGACTCAGGACTTTTATTTCCTGATGAGTTTTTGATGGGTATCGATTATGTCATTCCCGATTATACTTATCTCGTAGAAAACCAAGATAAAATCAAGGCATTAATTATTACACACGGTCATGAAGACCATATAGGAGCGATTCCATTTTTATTAAGGCAGGTCAAAATTCCTGTCATTTATGCGAATGGACTTGCGATTGGCTTGATTAAAGCCAAATTAGAAGATCATCGAGGATTAAAAGCGAATATCGTTGAATACCATGAAGGTACTCCCATTAAGTTTAACCATATCACCTTAGATTTCTTTAGAACGAATCATTCAATTCCAGATTCTCATGGGATTGCGATTCGTACAAAAGAAGGAATTGTGGTTCATACTGGAGATTTTAAATTTGATTTTACGCCAACATTCCAAGATGCCAGTTATCATACGATTGCTAAATTAGGACAAGAAGGCGTTTTATGCTTACTATCCGATTCAACGAACGTCGAATTAGAAGATTTCACCACTTCTGAAAAAGTGGTTTCTGAAACGATTCATGAATTATTTGAAAATATTCATGGTCGTGTCATTATCGCAACGTTTGCTTCCAACGTGCACCGCGTCCAACAAATCGTTGAAGCCAGCGTTAAAACCAAACGAAAGATTGCCGTCTTCGGACGTTCTATGGAAAAAAACATTGAAGTTGGAATTCAAATGGGCTATATCAAAGCGCCTGAAGGAACTTTCATCTATGGTCGTGAAGTAGGTCAAATCGAACGTAAAAACTTAACCATTCTATGTACTGGCTCCCAAGGTGAACCTTTGGCAGCCTTATCAAGAATTGCATCTGGATCACATAAACAAATTTCACTCATTCCTGGCGATACCGTCATCTTGTCTTCTTCTCCAATTCCTGGCAACCAAGAATCGGTCAATAAGACCATTAATTTACTGTATAAAGCTGGGGCTATTGTTATTACTCAATCACCATTTGCCGACGTCCATGCTTCTGGGCATGCGGGTCAAAACGAACAAAAATTGATGTTAAAATTATTAAATCCTAAATATTTTATGCCAATCCATGGTGAATATCGCATGTTAAAAAAGCATGCTCAATTGGGGATTGATACCGGCATTCCAAAAGATAATACCTTTATCATGGAAAATGGTGACGTCTTAGCCCTCACTTCAAATAGTGCTAGAATCGCAGGTAAAGTTCAAACCGCTGATATTTACGTTGATGGTTCAGCCATCGGTGAAATTGGTTCTCAGGTTATTAAAGACCGTAGAGAATTATCGGAAGACGGATTGCTTTCAGTTGTGATGACGATTAATCAAGATCGTAAAGAAGTTATTTGTACTCCAACCATTATCTCCAAAGGTTTCATTTACTTTAAAGATAACGAGGCGATGATTAAGACTTTACAATCATTATCGCTGGATGTGACTGATCGATACTTGAATTCTGGTAAAAAGATTAATATCAGTGGAATTAAGAACGATTTAATTAAAACATTAGGCAAGTTTATCTTAGATAAAACAAACCGTGAACCGATGATTATGCCCGTTATTATGGTCTTATAAATGACTTAAGTTGTTTCTTCGGAAGCAACTTTTTTTATTAAAAGAAAGAGACTCTAAATTAAAGAGTCTCAATTTTTTTATTCAGCTGTTTTTGCGAAGTATTCTGTGATCATGATGACCGGCCCAAGACCTGGGACTTCCGCGGAAATCTCCATGTAACGGCCTTCATCAGGAGCTTGACCTGTTAAACCAAGATAATCATATGCTGCCTGCCAGGACGTTCCAGGATTCATCATCATAACACCAGAAATATTAAACGCTTCTTCTGGAGTAATGTTATGAAAAGCAGCAAGAAACACTAGATTACCTGCTTGTTCTTGAGTAATTTGTGTGTTATGAGCTATATAAAGATTTGTTAAAGCATTAATGAAAGTATTCGTATCAATTAAACCATTGATCGCAAACGCAAAGTTACCACTTTGAATTCTAGGATCGCCACTGCTTAAGAAATTAAATGCTTGATCAACAGTTACCGGTGTTCCACTTGCATTTGGAATATTGAGTAAGAATTCAGAACCTGTATCATTGACACCATTATTATCCGGATCCGTCGATGCTCCATCAAGTGCTTTCGTTAATAATACGAAATTAAACATTTCAGTTTCTAACCCCGTTACAGGATTTTCAATTAATCGAATAATCGATTTATTCAGTGCAGCGATTCCTTGATCTGTCATCCCTTTGATTT
>CAYIYY010000013.1:6775-12072 GCA_964367605.1 uncultured Candidatus Izemoplasmatales bacterium
CGAATAATCGATTTATTCAGTGCAGCGATTCCTTGATCTGTCATCCCTTTGATTTGTAGTGCAGCACTGGTCATGCCATAAGCTTTAAACCATGCTTCTTGACCTGATACCCAGTTGTTAACAGTTGTCAGGTTATCTAAGTTGACGGTTGGATCTTCTGCACCACCACTGCCAGGACGGTTGTCTTCAATGTGGATTGCTGCCCCACCCGATAATCCGATATCAGAAGCGGTTATTGTAATTTGGCTGGAAGCCCATCCAAAGATGGAGTTTGCCCATTCGTTATAGAAAGTTGAATGATCGATATGCGTTGTAACAATTTCGCCACCCGTTGTGTAACCATAAGCATTTGTCGTAACACCAATGGTCATGAGTCCGATATTCGAATTGTAAATATGGCTATTGCCATTACGAATTGTAATACCGACGTAACCACCCGAGTTTCTGCTCATCAATTGTTCAGCGAGTAATATTTCTTCAGCACTTTGAGAGTAGTTGATGGATGGTGTTGAGGTATTCCCAACTAATGTTAAGTTATTGAAAGCGACGTTATTGTTATTGATTCCAGGTGTAGATAAATTCGATACGTTATAATATAAAATTGCGACTTGAACGCTCACAACGTCAAAGGAACCATCAAAGCCTGTATCGGTAAATCCATTATCAGGATCAGAACCAACGTTCATATAAGGCAAATTCGAGCCGTTAATCGTGAAATAGTTACCATTGACAATTAAATTGTCATTATCAATTGCTCCACTCATACGGATGTATGGGTTCGCATAAATTTTGCCATTCGTAGCGCCAGGTCTATCAGGTTTTGCATAGCCATTGACGGGTGAACCATCTTCGTTCAATTGGTTAGGTGATAAACTAGCTTCTATGGTCGAATGGATGTTAATCGTTTGAACATTAAAGTCTGCGAAGTAAGCTTTTAAATCTGCGTCAGTAAAGACATTATAACCATTATTGACTTCAAATTCGAAAGATACCGTATCGGATTGTACTTTAGTCGCTTCGTATTTTGGATCAATTTCAACTTTAAATTGTTTACCTTCAGCGGCTGTCTTAAAGTCGATGGAATAATCTTGGGTTATTGATAAATACGTTGATAAATTCGTTGTTAATTCATCATACGATGCACCATTCCATAAGTAGAAGGTATAAACGAGTTCTGTGTCGCTTTGTTCAACACGTGTACCTTTACTGTTGAGAATTCTCAAATCAAAATGGAAATCATTCATTGAACCTACAAGATAAGGAGTAACTGTATCTGATAAGAACAATTCATTTTCTGGGTCAATCGATGAGATATAATTATTTAAGTTTGAACCTAAAGCAAATTGACTAATATAGGTAACAACTTCACCTTGATAATGTTTTGTCTCGTTAGTTACTGAGTTCAATACATCAAATGAAAAATGTCCAGGTGTCGCATTTGTTGTTAATTTATTTGCATTTGCAGAAATTAAACTGCCACCTTCGGTAATCGTGAATGTATATTTAGCATCAAAGTTATAAACCATGTCAGTATAGAAAATGTAAGTTGAAACTTCCCCTGCTTTTTCAATTAAGAAGTAATCATAAATGACTGTTTCGTCGACAACTTCGACTGGATCAGCTTCTGTGACATGCGTAAATGTCGTTGAATAAGCTGACGACATCGACGTTCCAGCAACACCTAAAGACATGATTTTAATGGTGTGTGTTCCAGCGTTAGCTAAGGTTTCAGCGACATATGTATAAGTCGTAATCGTTCCTGATTGAACACTCGTTAATGGGGTGATGATGGATTCAACACCATCTAACAAGAGTTTAAATGAAGTGGGATAGAGTGCATTAACTTCATTAACGTACCATGTAATCGTAGTATCGGTCACATCCGTCACAACCGGCATTGCCAGTTGAACTAACGACTCCCATTTAGCGTAAAGGGTTGTTGAAATACCTTCAAATGAATTATATTTGAAAGTGTCAAAATCAATTAAATTCGTATACGATAATGAATCGTACCAACCAACAAACACATACCCTGGTTTCGATAAGTTCATTAACGCAGAAGTATTTGAAATAATATCTGTATCGGCTGCATCTTCTTGAACAGCGATATATTTAATAATGGCGCCATCCATGAAGATAACGCGTTTCAATGTGTTGGAGAAATAAAGTGCACCAACAACAATATTCGAGCGAACATTATTAAATACTTCTCGATCCCACATAACATCAAATCCTGCAACCGGTGTTAAAGCCGGAATTTCAGTAAACGTTGAATTATATTCAACCGTAAAGCTATTTTCAATGTCATCTCCAAATGGATTTTGTATAAAAGTAATGGTAAATGTTTTAATTTCGTAATGAACGATGACTGAAATTTTTGAATCAACCGTAATTAGTCCTTCAGGATTGGTATAATCTTCACCATCAATAGTGTATTTCACGAAATTATAACCAGGTATTGTTACATTAGGCATATATGTTCCATTGTAATCCATTTGTATTTCTAATGGCTCAGTGAGTGTAGTGCCAGAGGATCTTGTTAGTGAGTTAACGACAGTTATGGTAAAAGAACTTTCATACTCCCAAACTGCATAAAGTGTTAATCCATTCAGTGGCATTTGTGTTTCATTTGTAAATATGAAACGGTCACCAGTACCTTCCGCATTTAAATACCAACCTTGGAAGAACATATCGGTTAACGTTGGGTTAGAAGGAGCTGTAATAGGGCTTAAGTAATCAGCGATGATTGGAGTGACGTCACTTCCGTCTCCTGTTTCAAATGTAATGGTATACTCAATTGGATCTAAGATCATATTCACGGTTAAATTCGATGATACATCCGTGAATGCTTTATCCCATCCGCCTAAAGTATAACCGGCAGGCGCTGTATATTCTGGTGCAGTTGCGTCATTCCCATAAAGAACCGATAGCGTCTCAAGAATAATACCATCTAGTCCTCTAAACGTTACAGTATAAGATTTTTTTGTATAGTTTGCAACGATGGTTAAATCTCCAGTAATGGGATCATTAAAATCATAATCAAAGCTAACAAAATCATAACCCGTAATGGAATCTGGGACATTTGGTTCAACTAATACTGATCCATGTGTTACTTGACTAGGACCAAAAGAAGCGTTGCTAAGTACTGTATCGCCATCTTTATTTACATAATTAACGGTATAAACTTTATTGGTATAAACCGCTGTTACTGTCATATCTGCTGTAATATTTGTAAAGTTTGTTTGATCCCAAGCGCCATTTTTACCGGTAACTTCAGGAACAACTGGAATTAATTCTGCGCCTAAAGTGCCGCCATGATTAACCTCTCTTGTGAAAAGTTCTTCACCATCTACGACAAATGTAATCGTATAAGCGTTGATTAAAAATGAAGCAGTAATCGTTAAATCTGATTTAATACTTTTCCCTTCACTGCTCCAACCAGTAAAGGTATATCCTTCTTTTGTTGGATCAGCCGGTAAAATAGCATCTTCATCATAATTGACATCTTGCGTTGTTATAACGCCATCAATTGAGATTGAGACCGTGAAAACAATGGGATCCCATTTTGCATATAGCGTTACATTGTCAGTGATGACAATCTCTGGATCGAATTCGGTTTCTAAAGTTTCATCCGTGTACCATCCCGCGAACGTGTAACCTGTTTTTGTAGGTTCTTCGAGATCGTATAAATCTAATTCAAGTGTTAACTTAACATCGGCGATTTCATTTCCCCCATTTGTTTCAAATGAAATCGTAATACCTGATTCACAGGCAACTAAAAAGAGCATTCCGACGAGTAGCATCGCTACTGTCAAGATTTTTTTCATGGTGTTCAACGTTTTTTTCCCCCTATAATGTGATACATATAAAACTTAACAATCTTTCTAGAAAATATCTGGATCATCAATGATAATTTCTGATGGCGGCAAGAACATTAAAGTAACTTCGTCTTTAATTTGTGTATTTTTGTCCCAAATCGTCACCGTCACTGTCGTACCAATTTTATCGATTTCAAAGATAACATAGACGATGGATTTCATATCATCAACTCTCGCAGTTACACCAGATTGATTGGTTGAAGCCTTGATTTTTGAATCTGCGTTAATCGGTCCTACGGTGAAAGCAACCTCATAAATATAATCATCTTCAGTAATCGTATCGACAACACTTTTAATCTTATCACCGTCACTGTTTTTCAAATCATAATTTGGAATTGTGATTGAAACAACACTGGGTCGGTCATTTGATTCAGGTAAAGAACCCCAGACACTGATTGCCATAATTGACAATGCACTGAGGATAAATACGAGAAGAACGATTATTTTTTTATTCATAAACTCACCACCCTAAAACTCAATTTCTCGAAAGTAAACTTTCAAAAAATTACTAAATAAATAAAACCTTATGACTAGAAAAGCAAACGCTAAGAGAATAATTCTTAACCAACCGGTCGCGTAATTTTCTATCAGTAGAAATGCTGACAATCCACCAAAGATGATACTAATCACTAATCCAATGACGATTGATTTAGATACGTTTTCATTATTCGTCAGCGAAGCTGTCGCTGCATAGTCTGACAATTTCGGATTTAATAAGTCGATTTGAAAACTCCATAAAATATGTCCACTATTGACGAATACAACAACGATAAACATTAACCAAATATCGGTGGGTGAAAATTGCGGTAACGACAATTGAAACAAGACAAAGATTAACAAAATGATTAAGGTTGAAGCAATCATATTAAACGCAACTTTTGCCCAAGCCATTTTTTTGGTGTCAGAGGGAGCGGTTTTCAATAATACAAATTCTGCTCCTTCAACCGAAATTGCTGTGGCTGAAGCGGTGTTTGAAGCTGTGACGAGTAACAAACTAATCATGATGTCAAAAGCAATCACTAATTTAGTTCCAAATGTGGAGCGATCAATGCCAATGTAAATATAGTTTAAGACATATACAACAAATGGAAACAATATGAGCAATACATAGTTGGATAACATTTCATTCGAACTTCTGATTGAAATCGTGAATTCTTTTTTGAAAAAAGTCCAAAACAAACTTTTACTAACCTTATTGTTCCCTTTATGTTTCTTTGTCACGGCATATTCGGATGTATGTGATGCTAAATTAAAGAATAATGGACGTGAAATTAAAACAACTAACGCAATTAATACAAGCAAGACGCCAAATACAATACCATAATTGGATAAGACATTAATTCCAAATAACAATCGACCGATATTTGCATAAATGAGGGCATATTTAGCAGACGACTGCATAAAAACAGTCAATGACGT
>CAYIYY010000013.1:12172-14092 GCA_964367605.1 uncultured Candidatus Izemoplasmatales bacterium
ATACTGGTTAATTGAGTCACGAACAATACAAAGATGATAAAGTAGACGTTAACTGGAATATATAGAACGTTATTTAAGAAATAAAGCATGAAAATCATGACAACGGTAACAACAACGAGACCCAATAATCGAAGCGCAAGATTTGCGATAAACTTCTTTTGATTTGTAATCTTTAATTTCATCTTGCTTGATAACTGAATCATTGTCAGGATGAATAACCGCCTGAACATTGAATTAATCCTTTTTGACATGAAGCAAATACAATTGCTCGAGTGTCAGTCCTTGATCTTTTAGTTTAGCGATTTCAAAAATTCCAACCAATTGTCCCTTACGAATGATGGCAATTCGGTCGCAAATTTTTTCTACGACTTCTATCACGTGTGAAGAGAAAAACACAGTGTTGCCTCTATTGGCGTGTTCACGCATCTCTTCTTTGATTTGATGTGAGGAAGTCGGGTCTAATCCGGTTAAAGGTTCATCCAAAATCCATACTTTCGGATCATGAATAAGTGACGATATAACGACTAATTTTTGTTTCATGCCATGCGAATAACTTTTGATTTCATTATCAATCGCATCTGTGAGTGCAAAACGTTCTAAATAATGGTTCAATCTTTCATCGCGTTCTTTTTGTGGAACCATGTATAAGTCCGCCACATAATTAATATATTCTCTGCCCGTTAATCGCTCATAAACGGCGTGATTATCAGAAACATAACCGATATTTAATTTTGCTTCAAGGGGATGAGTTTTGATATTATAACCACAAATTTCCATATCCCCTTCAGTAATTGATTGAATTCCAACTAAACTTTTAATCGTCGTTGATTTGCCTGCGCCATTATGACCTAAGAAACCAAATACTTCTCCACCCTTAACGGTTAAAGAAAAATCATCAACGGCGTAATTTTTAGAAGCACCATAACGTTTTCTAAAATGAGTAATTTTAATCATATCAGTCCCGTTATAGTTTCCTTTGTTCTCAAGTTCGCTCTTCTTCTTCTTCAAAGCATTCACCCCTAATAAATCTAATTTCATTCTTTTGCGTTTATCAAGCATGTCATAGTATTGATCAAACGCTTTGAAGAGCATATCGTATACTGCCCATGTTATAAACATCATGATGATGAAACCAACGTAAAGCATGATGTGATATAACCAGAAAAATCTTAATGTCACTGTTTCAGAAACGCGAATGGAAAAGACATAAGAAAACTGAAGTCTTTCAAGTCCTAACATCCCACTGATGTGATCTGAATAAAGGAAGAAATAGTCGACGCTTTCATAGTTGTTAAACCAAGCATTAATGAGCGCCATTGAAATGAAGTATAAACTGAAGATAAATATAGCTTTATACATCATTTTAAGTGTGGGTCGTTCAAAGACTCGTAAAGCAACCCCTAAAACAGGTAAAACAAATGCATAGATATGATTATACCAATAGCCAACAGATGAAATGTTGAAGGCATCAATGGTATAGTTTGGTAAAAGAATCGCAAAGGCCGCGCCAACCACATTCACAAAGTAACTGAAGTAAAACACGCCTCTTAATTTAAATACATAGGCAAAAAACATCATGATAATTGCGGTATTACATAGATGAAGAGGAAGACCTCCCAGTCCAGATCGACGAATGTAAAAGAATTGGAAGAACCCAGATAAGGCTAGAATGACAAAGAATAAATTCTTGTCTTCTTGTTTTTTGTTTCTCATGAGTAAATAACCTAAAATCATGAAAACAAACGTGAAGTAGATTGTGATTCTATGGATCGGTGTAAACTCGTCGGAAATAACCCCAGAATTACCAAAAAGATTATAAAGTAGCGACTGAGGCATGAAGGCAGCTAACGAAACAAACGTGATGAAAACTGCACGCCGTATTAATGTAACATTTAAGTAGGCCTTTTTATTGGTTAATAC
>CAYIYY010000014.1:0-14086 GCA_964367605.1 uncultured Candidatus Izemoplasmatales bacterium
GGAAAGATTTTAGGAACTTGGTTTGGAGCGAAAGTCACAAACGCCGATAAAAAAGTTCAAAAATATATGGGGTTTGCGATGTTACCTCAGGGGGGAATATCGATTGGGTTATCCGTCATTGTGAGGCAAGAACTTCCAGTGTACGCTGTCGCGATTACAACGATTATCATGTTTAGTGTATTGATCTATGAAACAAGCGGTCCGATCTTCGCTAAGTTAGCGATTAAAGGCGCCGGAGAAATTAATGGGATGGATACTTATTTCCCTGAATCAAACATCGAAGAAAAAACAGTAAAAGTTGCAAAAAAAAGTCGTAAGACGTTGCAACAAACCGCTGAATAATGTATAGTGGTATAGGAGGTAAATAAAATGGTTGCATTGTTTATTGTATTAAATCAAACTGATTATTTAGAAGATATCTTAGCGAAGTTCGTTCACTTAGGTGTGGGCGGAGCTACCATCATCGATAGCCAAGGCATGGCCTCCGCTATCGTTCATGGTGGAATTCAAAGCATTCCTTTATTTGGATCCTTAAAATCCATCTTAGAAGGAACGAGCCCTTATAATAAAACGATTTTTACGGTTATTAATAATGACGAATTATTAAAAGCTACAATGGATGAATTAAAATTAATGTTAAAACGCGTTAATAAGCCAGCCGCTGGTTTCATGTTCACCGTTCCAGTTGGTGACATGGTTACATTAGGTGGCAATAAAGAATAAATAGTGAATCCCTGATTTTTTCAGGGATTTTATTTTTTATTACTGTAAATTATGTTAAAATAACAAAGAGGTGATACCTTGAAGGAATTCGATATCAAAACGACAATGCCTACTGTCGTAGAAGCCATTCATGATTTAGAAAATATTATCAAATTGACAAAAAATTCAGATAAAGTCATCAAAATTATTCATGGGTATGGATCACATGGTGTCGGTGGTTCAATCAAAGTGAAAGTCCGTGAGATGCTTAAACAAAAAATGCAAAGAAAAGAAATAAAAGCTTATATTCCTGGAGAAGCAACCCATCAAATGATGGGGTTTGATGATATGATTCATCAATATAAACATTTGATCGACACAGATGATGATTTTAGAAAAGGAAATGATGGGATTACTTACATCATATACCGTGGATAATTTTTAAAGAAGCATGATGATGATCATGTTTTTTTATTATACATAAAAAAAGAAGTCATTCTTTGACTTCTTGAAGTACTTCGATGCGTTGATGCGGTTGATCAAATTCTTGATGAAATGCTTTTAAGTACATCTTCATCGTTTTCATTTTTTCTTTTGCGATGATTTTTGCTTTAGGTGTATTCATCAATTTAGGAAGTTTTAACAATTTTTGATAAAAATGGGCGATAGAAGAATCGTCATCGATATCGTTCTTAAACATAATACGATTTTTATGACCGCCATAAGCGAAGGCTCTTGCAATACCAATAGCCCCAATCGCATCAAGACGGTCTGCGTCTTGAACGATTTTACCTTCTAAGGTATGAACTTTTAATCCCCGTAAATGCGCAGAATAAGACATATTATCAATAATCCCCATAATCAAATCAATTTGATCTTGGGGTAATTTAATTGAATTCATGAAATCAACCGCATGTTTTATTTTAGCATGGGGTTTTCTTAATTTAGGATCGTCGACATCATGTAATAAAGCCGCCATATGGACAATAAATTCATCAACGTCCAGGCCATCAGCTAAGTAAATCGCTGTTTCATAAACTCTCATGACATGATAAAAATCATGGCCAGAAAATTCGTTTGTCATCCATTTTTGGACGAAATTTTTAGTTTTATCAATAATTCTCAATTCGTTCAGCGTCATAGGGGTCCTCCTATAAAAACATCTTTACAAAATTACTTTAACACAACTCGCAATAAATTGGAAGATTGTCGCTTAAAATTCATTTAATACTCGTAAAAATCAATGGAAATCACCCTTTTAATTATTGACATATGCCATAAACAGCGTATAATAAAGATGACATATGTCATTAATTGATTTTCAAAAAGGAGAAATACCTATGAAAATAGCCATTCCAATTGTATCAGATAATAAACCTTATGTTATTAACGATAGTTTAGCGAGAGCTCCATTTTTCGCTTTAGTCGATACAGTTCAAAATACAGTTAAAACGGTTGTTAATGATCATTATTTTCAACCGGGAGGAGCTGGTGTCAAAGTCGCTCAAATGTTATGTGATTTAAATGTTAAAGTTGTATTAGCTCCTCGATGTGGTGAAAATGCCCAAAACATTTTTAATCAAGCACAAATCGATGTTTACCAAACAGTAGGTAATGATCTTCAAAAAAACTATGATTTGTTTCTTCAAGATGCTTTACAATCCATTCTTGTATCCCCTTCGAATCATCATAAGGAAGTATAAATGGTTATTGCTTTTTTAAGTGGTAAAGGTGGTACAGGAAAAACACTGTTTTCCGTTAATCTTGCCGCTATAGTCAATGATTCGGTTTATATGGATTGTGACGTTGAAGAACCTAATGGCCATTTATTTTTACATCCTGAAATTATTAATCAAGATCCGGTGAATAAATTAATTCCTGTCTTTGATTCTAATCTGTGTGTCGGGTGTCGTCAATGTGTCGATTTTTGTCGCTATAATGCTTTAGCCTTTATTCGCGGGAAAGTTCACATAGAAACTTCTTTATGTCATGGATGTGGCGGATGCAAAATCATTTGCAAACATCAAGCTGTTCATGAGATTATTCATGAAATTGGGCACATCGATATCGGAAAAAGCAATAAAATCAATACGATGACGGGTTGGATGAATGTGATAGAAGAAGCTGCAACACCCATCATCGATGAAATGTTTAATCAGGTTGATAAAACTAAATTAGTATTTGCGGATTGTCCCCCTGGGGCTTCTTGTTCAGTGATGGCTTGTATTCAAAACGCTGACTACGTGGTAGTTGTTGCAGAAGCGACCCTCTATGGTCAAGAAAACTTGAAATTAATTCTCGAATTATTAACAGAATTTAATAGTCATTATGGCATTATTTTAAATCAATCGAATACGCAAGATAATCCTGTCAAAAGTTATATTATGGAAAGAAATATCCCAATTTTGGGTGAAGTTAATTATGAATTAGAACTTGCTAAGCGATCATCGATGGGTGAAATTGTGTCTATCAGTCAGTCTCGATATCATTCCATGTTCAAAAAAATCCTCCATCAAGTTTTAAAGGAGGCAAACTATGAATGAATGGTTAATCTTATCGGGTAAAGGTGGCACTGGAAAAACAACGGTAGCATCAGCTTTTATCCATTTGTCTCAAGTCGATGCATACGCCGATTGTGACGTTGACGCACCCAACCTCCATTTAACGACTGGAATTCATAATAATCCAGTTCAGCTACCATTTTATGGAATGGAAAAAGCACAGATTAATCAAAAAAAATGTTACCGATGTGGGCTATGTATGGCTCACTGTCGGTATCATGCTATTAATTTAGTCAATCATCAATATGTTGTTGATACTCACGCGTGTGAGGGCTGCGCTGTTTGTACCCTAGTGTGCTCAGCGAACGCCATAGATATGGTGAAACATCAAGGTGGCGTCATTAGGCAGTATAAGAATCAAAATCGGTTTGTGAATGCGACATTAACGATGGGTAGTCATCATTCAGGGTTGTTAGTGAGTGAAGTTAAGAAAAAGCTTTACGATTCCTATGATTCGATATTTTCCATCATCGATGGTTCTCCAGGAATTGGATGCCCAGTACAAGCGAGCATGGTTGGTTCTAAATTAGGCGTTTTCGTGACGGAGCCCAGTGAATCCGGTTATAGTGACTTAATGCGATTAATCGAAATAGCTCAAAAATATCGATTAGAATTTGCGGTTATAATTAACAAAGCAGACATTTTTGAAATACAAACAAAGAAAATTACTCAAATGTGTCAAGACAATCATATCTTTTTAGCGGGGCTTATCCCTTACGATAATACGTGTAGTAAAGCAATCAACCTTGGGAAATCAGTGATTGAATTTGAAAGTCCAGCAAGTAATGCCATTAAAGAAATCTACTTGAAATTAATAAAACAATTTAAAAATAAAATCAAAGTAGATTGAACTATGATTATTGCTATTGCAGGAAATAATTTAGAAGTATCGCAACATTTTGGTCATTGTGAAGCATTTTATTTATTTGAAATTGAAGGACATAAACTCATTAAAAGTCAAGTAGTTCCTAATCCAGGACATAAGCCTGGATATTTACCAGTATTTTTACATGAACACGGTGTCAATATCATCGTTAGCGGTGGAATGGGTGCGGGAGCTGTAGAAATATTTAATAGTTATAACATTGATGTTATTACTGGCGCGACTGGATCCGTTGAAACAACCATTCATAAATATGTTAATGGTCAATTGCAATCCACCAATTCAGTTTGTGAAGACCACATGCATATTCATTAATTATTATCAGGGCTTTATCTAAAAATTTTTTATAGACGGAGGATTCAAATGTTAAAAAATTATGACATCGTCATTATAGGCGCAAGTGCAGCCGGAATCACAGCGGGTTTAACAGCGAGAAAGTATTATCCACTAAAATCGATTATTTGTATTACAGATGTATCAAAAGTTCCGATTCCTTGCGGAATTCCTTATGTATTTGGTACCGTAGGTGATCCTATGAAGAACTTAATACCAGTTGATAACATGTGTAAGGCAAATAACATCGATTTAGTGAATGAAAAAGTCATCAAGATTAATCGGGAATTTAAATTAGTGTTACTAGAATCAAACGAAAGTTATGGCTATCAAAAACTCGTAATTGCGAATGGATCAAATCCTATCATCCCAACGATTGAAGGAACTTCTTTAGAGAATGTATATATGATTCGTAAAGATCCCAGTTATTTATCAACCATGATGAAAAAAATAGATGAATCCAAAAAAATAGTGATTATAGGCGGTGGATTTATCGGTGCAGAAATGGCAGAAGAATGTCGTAAACGTCGTCCTGAGATTGAAATTACCATCATCGAGATGCAACAACATTGTCTCCAGTTAGTTTATGATGAAGAATTTACTGTCCTAGCTGAAAAGGCATTGTTAGACCAAAGAATTAATTTATTAACTCAAGAAAAAGTCAAAAAACTCATTGGACATAAAGCAGTTGAACAAGTTATATTAGAAAGTGATAAAATCGTAGAAACTGATATGGTTCTTTTATGTATCGGATGTAGTGCCAACATTTCTTTAGCCCAAGAAGCTGGTTTAAGAATTGGTCCTACAAGAGGTATTTTAGTTGATTCATTTATGAGAACCAGTGACACTGATATCTTTGCTTGCGGTGATGTTTGTGAGAAAGTCTCTTTCTTTGATCACAAACCATCGAACTTAAAATTAGCCTCAATCGCAACCGTAGAAGCCAGAATTGTCGGTAGAAATCTGTTTGAGAATAAACGAAAAATGGAAGGAGTTATCGGCTGTTTCTCAACTTCTTTAGGTGGATTAGCGTTCTGTGCAGCTGGTTTAACAGAATCACAAGCAATTGCAAAAGGATTTGACGTGGTTTGTGGTGTCGGAGAATCAGTGAACCGTCACCCAGGACTCATGCCTGGGGCTGGTAATATGAAAGTTAAATTAATATTCAATAAAAAAGACACTGCTTTAATCGGAGCAGAAATTTTTGGAGCAATATCGGGCGGAGAATTAATCAATGCTTTATCGGTTTGTATTTCACAAAAAGTAACCGCTGAGAATTTGGTTACATTCCAAGCAGCGACGCATCCAGCCTTAACCGCTTCTCCGATTGCTTATCAACTAGTTAACGCAGCCGAAATGGCTTGCGTAAAAATATACTAGCAGTTTCATAGTTTAACCAAACGAAAATCCCACGGACTGCTATCCGTGGGATTTTCATCATCGATATTATATTTCTTTATTTGAAGAAGTAGTGTAAAATATGATTAAGTGATTTATTGATTGTTAATTGCATTCGTCATGAATTTATTTCTTTGACCTTGTCCATTTCCACCTTTTTGTCCATTACGATATCTGAACATATTTTTGACTTTATTAGCGATATCTTGTCCGTATCCATAGGTACGATCTTTTTGAAAGGCTGTCAAATGATTTTCACTAGCCGTTAACAAATATTCGAAAGTATCTCTAACATCTTCAGGTAAGTCTTCTTGACTTAAAAAGAGTTGATAGGTACTTATGGTAGTTTCTTCAGATTCGATGGCAGTAGCGATTGCTTGTGAAATCGTCTCAGGAATGACAACTTGTTCACTTGCATTGTTTTCTGGAATATCATAACCATAGGTTTCAAACAGGGTTACTAATGCCTGAATATGAACTGATTCTGCTTTAATAATATTGGTGAAAGGTCTGACTGCACCAAGAGTATCAATGATTGCTTCATACTCTGCTAAAGCTAAATACTCACTTTGGATGGCATAGTGTAACATTTCTTCTAATGTATAAACTTGACCTTCTGTTACTTCAATCGTTTCACCGAATTCATTGTATAAAGAATCGGCTTTGATACTTGATAAACTGATTGTTGATACGAGTGCAATGGCTGAGAATGCGATGACCAAACTTTTGATGATTGTAGATTTTTTCATTTTTAAATCCTCCATATTTTTATTGTTTTGCATAATATACGTTGGATTTGTTGGGTCTATTGGTATATTCACACAAACTACACAATTAAGGAGGATTTATCATGAAATTTGAATACACACAAGTCGAACTAGACGACGTCGTTAATACGTATTTTAAATCGACGAATCCCTTAGTTTTAAAAAGCTTTCCACCTAAAGAGAAAAAAAAGTATTTATGCTTGATTAAAATCATAGAACTATTTGATTCAACGAAAAAATATCGTGAAAAAGAAATCAACGAATTATTGAAGACGGTATATGAATTCGATTATTGTATTATACGGAGATATTTAATAGTTTATGAATTTTTAGATAGATTAGATGACGGCAGTTTATACTGGGTCAAGGAGAAAACAAATGAATCCTTACATTAAAGCAAACAAAGAAGCATGGAATTTACTCGCAAAAGATCATTATTTTGAATTTAAGCGTCGTTACTTAACAAGAGACAATTTGCTTAGCCCTGATATTATCAAAGAATTAGGGGATATATCAGACAAAACATTAATCCATTTACAGTGCAATACAGGAAGTGATACGTTATCTTTAGCGCGATTAGGAGCAAAAGTATCAGGTGTTGATCTCGCACCAGATAATATTGTCTATGCCAATAAACTCTTTGATGATTTCAAAACTGAAGGTCATTTTTACAAAGCGGATTTGATGGAGTTTGGCAATGTTCATCATGAAAAATACGATGTTGTATTCACTTCTGAAGGAGCCATCGGGTGGTTGCCTGATTTTGATCAATGGGCAAAAACGATTGTTCAACTTTTAAATAAAGATGGTTTCTTTTATTTATATGAAATCCATCCATTCTTTCTGATGTTTGACGAAGACTTGTTTCCAAAAGAAGAACTGGATATAAAATATCCTTATTTTGGTCGACAAGTTGATAAAAGTGAAACTATCGGTGGATATGCTGCAGAACCAAGAAATGGTGAAAGTTATTATTGGATGTATTCCATCTCTGATGTGGTAAATGCATTAATTAAAGCTGGATTAAAGATTGAGTTCATTCATGAATTTGATCATCTGTGTTATAATGCTGGGAATATGAATGACATTGGTTTTGGTACTTATGAATTCAAGAAATGGCGTGGGAAAATGCCATTGATGTTCTCAATTAAAGCAACTCTATTATAAATGATGCTTGCTTATCATAAAATGTGATAAAATAATACTATAACATTGCTATAAATATTTTCCTCAATAGTTATTGACATATGTCATTTATGATGTATAATTTAATTGTGACATATGTCAGAAACAAAAGGAGGGATGAACATGCCTAGATATGATCAAACAGGTCCAACGGGTCAAGGTGCAGGGACAGGAAGAAGAATGGGTCCTTGTTATTCATCTGATGTAACAAAACAAGCTTATGGCTATCGTCGTTTATGCGGCAGAGGAAGAGGACAAGGTTCCTTCATGGGATTATTACAACCTGGCACAGGAGACAACTGGCTTGCTTCACGTAAAGCTGTTTTAGAAAAAGAATTGGATTACATTAACACTGCTTTAAAAGAAAAAGACAACAAATAAGTTTGACAAGGAGTTTTATCATGCCGAGACCGAGAAAATGGCGTACAGTATGTTGCTTACCTGAAACAATTGAATTTGGTCCTTCTAATCAACTGATCAATGATTCAGTTATTTTATCTGTTGATCAATATGAGACCATTCGATTAATTGATTTAGAGAATTTAACACAAGAAGAATGCGCAGAACAAATGAATGTTGCTAGAACCACCGTCCAAGGGATTTATGATGAAGCACGCAAAATCATCGCTGATGCCATCGTTAATGGGAAAACCATGAAGATAGAAGGCGGAAGTTTTAAGTTATGTGAAGATCATACTCGTCCTTGTGGTCGTGGTTGTCAACGTCATGGTCACGGACAAATCATCAGCAAGATCGGAGAATAAAATATGGTCGTGAGGTCATTGGTTGAAAATCGAGGAATTTCTTCTAATTGGCAGTGTGCTCACGGCCTTTCTCTTTATGTCGAAACCATCCATCACCGACTTCTTTTTGATTTGGGTCCTGGGGATAGCATTATCAATAATGCCTTAGAAGCAGGCGTTGATTTAACGGAGATTGACACCGTTATTTTATCGCATGGTCACAATGATCATGGCGGTGGATTGGGTTATTTTTTACAAGTTAATGAAATTGCGCCGGTATACTTAAGAAGTCATGCTTTTGATCATCATTATTCTTTACAAGCATCTGGTGTTCAAAAAGATATCAGTATCGATTATAAATTATCAAGGTATCATCGTTTTAAATTAAATGATGAGATAACCGAGATTGATCATGAATTGCTGTTATTTCCAACCACCACTGAACATCCAAACCTCATGAAATCAAATAAAAATCTGTTTAAGATGACCAATGATGGGCTAATAAACGACGATTTTGACCATGAACAACATTTGCTAGTTCATATGGATGATTTTGACGTTTTGTTTTCAGGATGTGCCCATGGCGGTATTTTAGCGATATTAGAAGCCGCTAAAAAAATTCTTAATCATTATCCTCAAATCGTCATAGGTGGATTTCATTTAGCCAGTACGACTGGATTAAAAGTGAGCCCAACGGAAATTGAACAATTAGCTAACGATTTATTAAAGACGGGTTCGACGTTTTATACCTGTCATTGTACGGGTTATGAATCCTATCAAATGATGAAACCCATTATGAAAGATCAATTATCTTATTTCGCAACTGGAAATGTGTTGCTACTATAGAGGAGTATTATGGAAAAAAATTGCAATCATGACTGTGATCAATGTGATGAAGAATGTGAAGAAAGAGGAAACCCAAAGATAGAAAAGTTAAAACCCAATGATGTGAGTCATATTAAGAAAGTCATTGGTGTTGTGAGTGGGAAAGGTGGCGTAGGTAAGAGTTTTGTGACAGCCTTACTTGCCAGTCACTTATCGAATCAAGGATTCCATATTGGGGTCATTGATGCCGATATTACCGGTCCGTCGATGCCAAAAATGTTTAATATCCACGGAAAAGCAAAAGACTGTGATTTTGGTATATTACCGCTAAAATCACTGAAAGGTATCGATGTGATGTCGATTAACTTATTAATTCCAAACGAAACGGATCCTGTTGTTTGGCGTGGACCTCTCTTATCAAGTGCTGTCTCCCAATTTTTTACAGAAGTTGTATGGAAAGATATTGACTATTTACTCGTTGATATGCCTCCAGGAACAGCGGATGTATCTTTAACAGTCTTTCAATCTTTACCGGTTGATGGTATTATTATTGTTACGTCACCCCAAGAATTAGTATCAATGATTGTTGAAAAATCTGTTAAAATGGCTAATAAGTTATCAATCCCCATTATAGGCGTTGTAGAAAACATGTCATATTACATTTGCCCATCTTGTCAAAAACCGCATCATCCCTTTGGTTTATCGAAATTAGAAGAACTTTCTCGTACCTATCATATCGAAGCGATAGCCAAACTTCCCATCTTAAGAGAGTATGCGATAGCAGCGGACAGTGGAAAAGTTGAGTTACTTGAAGTGAAAGAGCTCGATCCGATTATCGAAAAAATCAATTTGATATTTGAAGAATAAAGTGCTTAACTGCATTTTATTTTTTTTATTAAATGGTATAATCAAAAATAGAGGTGATAATCATGTCACGAAAATGGCTATTGGGGTTATTGGTTGTTTCTACACTTTATTTAATTATAGGTCTAATCTATTACACAAGTGAAACGACCGTTTTGGATGGATTTCCTGTTTTTGCAACGATTTATTTAGCGCTTATAACAATTCATGGAGTCGCTTATGGATTGGGATTAGTGATATCTTGGTTAGGGTTATGTTTTCATAAGTCTGGCGCAGTTACATTGGGATCCATTTTAAAAATCATTGCCGGTATTTTGTTCTTTCCATCCCTACTTGTAATTATTCCTCTAGTGATATTGATTTTAATCTTTAACAAAAAAGACGTAAAAAGAGAAGCTTAGCTGAGCTTCTCTTTCTTCATATGTTCTTTGCATATGTTAACGAAGTATTGATGAATTGTTAAATCGTCGGTCACTTCCGGATGAAAAGAAGTCACTAACATGTTTGCTTCTCTGGCTGCGGTTGCGTAGCCATCGTGTGTTGATAATATTATTACAGAACGTCCTATATCTTCAATACGAGGGGCCCGGATAAAGACCATGGGCACATTGCCATGGTCTTTAAACGGAGCTACGATCTTAAAACTCCCCAACTGCCTTCCGTAGGCGTTCCGTCTAACGGTAATATTCATTGTTTGAAACCAAGTTTGTGAATCATTAATAATTGTTTTTGCGAGTAAAATAGCGCCAGCACAAGTACCATAGACTGGTAAATGGTTTTTAATTAACTGATAAATGGGTTCATATAGATTTAAATCTTTGAGTAATCTTCCCATGACCGTGGATTCACCACCAGGAAGGATAATGCCATCAATAGGACCCGATAAATCAGATAATTGACGTATTTCAAAGTTTTCAACTTTTAACTTATCTAACATTTGACGATGTTCAATAAATGCTCCCTGCACAGCCAAGATGCCAATTCGCATGTTATTTTCCTCGTTCTGCCATGAGAAGTTGGATTTCTTGTTCGTTTATACCCACCATGGCTTCGCCTAATCCTTCGGAAAGACTTGCCAATATTTTAGGATCATTATAATTTGCGACCGCTTTGACAATAGCTTGTGCTCTTTGAGCGGGGTTTCCGCTCTTGAAGATACCAGAGCCGACAAAGACGCCTTCGGCACCCAGTTGCATCATCAGTGCAGCGTCCGCCGGTGTAGCAATCCCACCTGCAGCGAAGTTAACGACAGGTAGTTTGCCATTTTGATGAACATACTTGATTAAATCAAAAGGAACTTGTAAGGTTTTAGCTGCTTCAAAGAGTTCGTCTTCTCTTAAAGCTGTGATTTTACGAATCTCAGACTGAATCATGCGCATATGTCTAACGGCTTGGATGATGTCTCCCGTTCCTGGCTCGCCTTTGGTCCTAATCATCGCTGCCCCTTCATTAATGCGTCTCAATGCTTCACCTAAATCTTTCGCACCACAGACAAAAGGGACATTAAAGATGGTTTTATCGATATGATGAATGTCATCGGCTGGCGATAAGACTTCTGATTCATCAATATAATCAATGTCAATGGCTTCTAATATTTGTGCTTCAACGAAATGTCCAATTCTAACTTTCGCCATCACTGGAATGGATACTGCAGCTTGTATGGCTTTTATCATGGCTGGGTCACTCATTCTTGAAACGCCCCCAGCAGCTCTAATATCTGCAGGAATTCTTTCTAATGCCATGACAGCACAAGCACCAGCAGCTTCAGCGATCTTTGCTTGTTCTGGCGTTGTAACGTCCATGATGACGCCACCTTTTAGCATCTTAGCTAAATCTTTATTGAGTTCATAACGTTCTTTGTTCATAAGAAGACCTCCTATATTGACAAATCGACTATTTACGCTTATTATTATAGCTATAATCTGGTATTAAATACATACTCAGTTATGTATAATTTGATAATGCCAGATAAGGTGAGATAATGATCACGCTCTTTTTTGAAAAGAATTCACACCAACCGTTATATGAACAATTATATCGTCATATCAAAAGTGAAATCGAATCGGGATCATTAAAGAATAAAGAAAAATTACCTTCCAAAAGAATGTTAGCTGCTCATTTAAAAATAAGCCCCGTCACTGTAGAATCGGCTTATGGCTTATTGGTTTCAGAAGGGTATGTAAAAAGTATTCCTAAAAGCGGGTTTTATGTTGAAAATGTGCCATTTCCTAAACTCGTCAATCATCAAAGTATCCAAACGAACATCATACAAAATAATGTTAAAGAAAACTATCAATATGATTTTAGAACCAATAGTGTTGATACTGATTTATTCCCGTACTCAGTATGGTCTAAACTATCAAGATCAGTCTTATCTGATAATCCCCATGAATTACTTAATGCCTTACACTCTCAAGGGTTTAAAGCATTAAGAAATGAGATTGCTGTTTATTTATATCGATACCGAGGGATTTCGGCTCAACCTGAACAAATCATTATTAGTTCTGGGTCAGAAATGATTTACCAACAAGTCATTCAATTTTTAGGAAGACTACGCGTCTACGCTACAGAGAATCCAGGATATTTAAAAATTAAACAATTACTGATGGTCAATGGATGTTCTTATATCAATGTACCATTAGATCCCTTAGGGTTATCTGTCTCTAAATTAGAAAAAACGGATGCATCCATTGTTCACGTGACGCCATCGCATCAGTTTCCTTCAGGGATTGTAATGCCGATTAAACGTCGGTTGGAACTACTACAATGGGCGAACGAACATGAAGATAGATATATCATTGAAGATGACTATGACTCTGAATTTTCTTCAGGCAATCAGCCGATCCCTGCCTTACAAAGTTTAGATCATCATGAAAAAGTCATTTATATCAATACCTTTTCAAAGAGTATTGCGCCATCTTTACGAATTGGGTATTTTGTCTTACCTCCCCATTTATTAAAAAAATATGTTGAAAGTCAAGTTTATGGGTCTTGTACCGTCCCTAATTTTGAACAAATGATATTAACGAAATTCTTAAAAGAAGGTTATTTTGAGAGTCATTTGAACCGAATGCGGGCTAACTACCGTAAACGAAGAGATGCATTAATCTATGAACTAATCAATTCAGCGATTGTGTCGAAGCAACAAATCTTTAATTATGAATCTGGGTTACATCTCATTATTCAGCCGAGTTTAGGCATGAATGAAGAAGAACTAATCTCAAAAGCCAAATCACATAGTATCAGAGTCTATGGTTTAAGTGAGTTTTTTATTGGTACATTACCAAAGATGGATCCTGTCATTATCTTAGGGTACACCAGTATGAAATTAGAAACGATTAAAGAAGCGATTCAAGCATTAAAAAAGGCATGGTTATAAACAAAAGTTCTCAAACAACCAAGAAGGTTGAATGAGAACTTTATTTTTTAGTTATTTTTTGTAATCAACGTCCGATTAAAATAAAAAATAATGACAAAAAACCCAAAACGCTTAAAAATTTTTTCATAAAAAAAATTCCCCCTCTTTTGCGTTAGTTGGATAAGTTAGTAATATTCGCCAGTCATAAAAAAAAGTAAGTAATTTTGAACCATGTAATTTAATTTAAGTATATCACTTAAAGCAATGAGATTCAATTGCATATAAACATTTTTTTTATAAAGTTAATTTGTAAAGTAAATGCAACAAAGAGATAAATAAATTGCATTTACATTAAGAATTAGATTTTTTATAATTAGCGTATGTTCTAGTCGAAGAAAGCGAGGTGTCTATGTCAAAACTCGACTATGATGATCTACTTACCATTTATAAATATATCTCATTAGATT